>JBJEHP010000324.1:0-20269 GCA_051876145.1 Coriobacteriales bacterium
TTTTCCCGTGCGAGGCCGAGCGCCGTGGCGCTGGAGTCGACGCAGCGCACGAACGCGGCACCGCCGGCGGCCGCGTTGAGCCCGAACGGTCCCACGTGCGAGAAGCAGTCGAGCACGCGGCGCCCCGCGGCGATCTGGCGCACGGCACGCCGATTGTACTTCTGGTCGAGGAAAAAACCGGTCTTTTGGCTCTGCTCTATGTCGAGCCCGAAGACGATGCCGTTCTCGCGCACCTCGAGCTGGGCGCTGCCCTCGCCCTTCCACCAGCCCGAATGGCGCGGCAGGCCCTCCTTGTCGCGGGCGGGCATGTCGTTTCGCTCGTAGATGCGTCCCACCTGCTGGCCATCGGCCTGGAGGATGTCGAGCAGCAGCTCGTAGAGCATCGGCTTGAGGCGCTCCATTCCGACGGTGCCCACCTGCGCGACGAGCACGTCCTCGTAGCGGTCGACGATCAGCCCCGGCAGGCCGTCGGCCTCGGAGAAGACGACCCTGCAGCAGTTCGTGTCGGGCTCGCAGCCGGGCAGCGCGCGGCTGCCCATGCACGCCTTGCGGTGCTCCCACGCCCAGGTGAGCTTGCGGCGCCAGAATGCCTCGTCAAAGCGGTCGTTGGCGTTGCGCGAGACGAGTCGGATGCGGATGGTGCTGTTCTCGGAGATGAGGCCAGTTCCCAGGTAGGTGCCGTTTTCTTCCCTCACGTCGACGACGCCGCCGTTTTCGACGACGCTTCCGTCCAACGGCGCGGGCTCGACGCTTTTCACCTCGCCCGCGAATACCCAGGGGTGCCCCTCGTGGATGGCGCGCGCGGCTTTCTTCGTGACGATTGCCTGGGGGAAGGGACGTTGGGTTTTCACGGATTGCTCCTTGAAACGTGGGTGTCTTGCGGGTTAACGATACCCGCATTGTCGCATAACGCGGGCGGTGCGGATGCGCGCGTGGACGAGTGGGTGCGCTCCCCGTGTGCCATTTGCGCGAACGGTGTCGTAAGATTTCGGGCAAACGGCTGGTCAGACGTGCAGATGCACGGATGCGTGAGGGAAAGGTTGCTGTGATGCGCAAGGCTAAGCGGGAAATCAAGGAGTTCGCCGATATCGTGGCAGTGATGAGGCGCTGCGACGTGTGTCGCCTCGGGATTGTGGACGATGACGGGGTGCCGTACGTGGTGCCGCTCAACTTCGGGCTCGAGGCCGCCGAGGGCAAGGTGACGCTGTACTTCCACAGCGCGCTCGAAGGGCACAAGCTCGACTTGCTCGCCAAGAACCCGCGCGTGGGGTTCGAGATGGACTGCGACCACAAGCTGCAGTACTTCTCCGAGAAGTGCTATTGCACGATGGCGTACGCGTCGGTGATGGGCAAGGGCACGGTGCGCATGATCGAAGAGTCCGACGAGGTGTTGCACGCGCTCGACGTGCTCATGGGCCAGTACCATCTTGACGACGGTGCTACCTACAATCCGGCCACCGTCTCGCGGACCAGGGTCTACGCCCTCGACGTGACCGAGCTCACCGGCAAACAGAAGCTCCCAAAATGACACGATACCCACGGCCCCTCGTTTCATTTTGGCACGATACCCACGGCCCCTCGTGTCATTTTGAATGGTCTGTGATGTTCAAAACGTGTAGGAAAAAGCGGCGGAGATGTGACTATAATAGCAACTCGATATTTCCACTACGCAGCATCGCCGCGCATAAAGATTGAGGGAACGATTTCAGAACCACATGCTCGTTGACTTGTCCGAAAACCTCCTTGCAAACGGTATTTCCCTCGGCCTCGATATCTACGCGCTGGCCGTGACGATCTTCCTCGCGGTGATGTGCATCCGCGTGCTCGGCCGCTCGCAGGCGTCGTGCTACCTGCGCTCCACCATCATCCTGACGGCAGCCTGCCTGGCAGCCGATGCGCTCGCCTGGGCATTCGACGGGGCCGCCTCATCCGGATCCACGAGCGTCATGTGGGGCTCGACGAGCTTCTACTTTGTCGTGCAGGTCCTGATGGTCGTCTTCTGGGCGCGCTACGTGCACTTCCGTGCAGTTGGCAGGAACCTCTCGCTTCGCAGCTTCCTTCTATTGTGCGTCGTCCCGTTCGTGCTCATCGTCGCGCTGGTCGTCTCGAATCCCTTCACGGGCTGGCTGTTCACCATCGAAGACGGCAGCTACAAACGCGGCGCGCTCAACGGCGTCGTGGCGTTTCTCGTGGGCGCCTACGTGTTCGTGGTCTCCGCGTGGCTCGTCAGCCGCCGCTCCCACGAGCAGGCCTACGAGCGGAGCATGGAGCTGCTGCTGTTGGGCTGTTCTGCGATTCCTGCCCTCGTGGCCGCGGTGTGCCAGTTCCTCGTCTACGGGCTTGCGCTCATCTGGCCGGCGGTCGCGTTCACCGTCCTCGGCATCTGCATCAACAGAGCGCAGTATGCCATCTCGCTCGACGCGCTGACCGGACTCAACAACCGCGGCACGCTCGACCGCTACCTCGTCTCGCACGTCTTCGACGATCCGGACAAGAGCTGCGTGCTGCTCCTGTTCGACATCGACAAGTTCAAGGCGATTAACGACAGCCGTGGCCATGCGGCGGGCGACCGGGCGCTCCAGCGCTTTGCCGAGGGCATGCGGCGTTGCTTCGACGAGCGCGGCGTGTTCCTGTCGCGCTATGGCGGCGATGAGTTCGTGGCAGTCTTTCCCAACGAAACCCCCGAGCAGCTCATGCCGCGCATCGCGCGCTTCGAGGCGATGCTGCTCGAGAAAGGCGGCGTTGCTGCGCTTGATATCCCGCTGACGGTGAGCATCGGCATGGCGATGATGCCCGACGAGCGCGTCGAGGGTCCCGCAGACCTCATCCGCCTGGCAGACGAGAGCATGTACGCCGACAAGCGCTCCTAAACCGACAAGCGCTCCTGAGAAACGAGGGCGCGTCTTATGGATTGCGAAGCCCGAAAGCGGGCGCTCTTTCTGAGAACGCGCCCTTACGCGTGCACGCGCGCAGGCTGCGTCAGGTAGATCTTTGCCTGCTGGGCCTCGCGGTGCTCGTTGAGCGCGCCGTAGGGGTCGTTGAAGACCTTCATCGAATCGTGGTGCGCCGAGCAGATGAGCGTGAGGTCGTACTTGCGCGCCATCTCGATAGTGAGGTCGGTGGGCACGGCCTTCGACACGATGATGGGGACGCCGGCACGCACCGCCTTGACCGCCATGTCGGTGGGGATGCGCCCGCTCGTGAACACGATGCAGCTGGACAGGTCGACCCCGTCGATGAGCGCACTGCCGATGACCTTGTCGAATGCGTTATGGCGCCCCAGGTCCTCGTAGCAGTACAGGATCTCGTGCTCGTTTGCGAGGTAGCAGCTGTGCGCGCCGAACGTGCGCTTGTGCACCGGGGTATCCGACTCGAACGCGCAGGCCAGCTCGAAGATGCGCTGCGGCGACCACCGGTGCGGCGTGACGGGCTTTAGCTCCTCGTCGCGGAAGAAGTGGTTGTTGAGCGTCTTGTTGAAGGTGCAGCACGACGAGACCTCCTCGACGTGCGACTTGGACAGGTCGGCGTCGCGGTCGTGCAGGTAGACGAGCACGCGCGTCGCGTACTCGCAGACGCTGATCTCTTCTATCTCGTTGGTGCCCGAAATCATGCCCTCGGTGAACATCCTGCCCACGACCAGCTCGATGACATGGTCGGCGGAGCACATGAGCGTCATGGTGGGCTCGCCGTTCACGAACACGCGCACCGAGTTCTCGGTCTGGACCTGGCCTGCGGTGTCGCTGCAGATCCCGTCGGGCGTGACGAGGGTGTAGCTGTAGGATGTCTCGGCGTCGATGGGACGCGCGCTGTCGGTGATTCTCATGCTTGCATCATCTGTTCTTGTCATGCCGGCGCCTGCCGGCCCATGTGTTCGCTGTCGTGTCGTGCTGGGGATTATTTCACTTTCGACCTGCGCGTATCCCGACGCGACGGTAACGGACCCGCAAAAGGGGCATCGCGGGATTGGACGGCAGTGGCATGTAACGTTTCGCGGGCATCACCACATGCGCGTGCAGGTGCCACGCGGGCGATGGGTATAATCGGGGCACAAGCTACGTACACGAGAACCACGGCTCCACGAGCCATGAGGGGAGGGCAGAGGTCATATGGGAAATGCCTGTTCCATACCGTCGAGCAAGCCCATCGACGAGAACGGCCGCGTGCATCTGACGCGCATGACCGAGAAGGGCGGTTGAGCCGCCAAGTGGAGTCCGGGTGACCTCCAGGAAATCATGAAGAAGATCGCGCCTGCCGCCGACCCCGAGCTGCTGCTGGGCTTCGACACGAGCGACGACGCTGCCGTCTACCGCGTCGATGACGACACGGCGGCAGTCCTGACGCTCGACTTTTTCACGCCGGTGTGCGACGACCCCTACGAGTTTGGCTGCATCGCCGCGGCAAACGCGCTTTCCGACGTCTTCGCCATGGGCGCAAAGCCGCTGGTCGCGCTCAACATCTTGGCGTTTCCCGTCTCGCTGGGCACCGACATCGTCGGCGAGGTCATGCGCGGCGGTGCCGACAAGGTGCGCGAGGCCGGTGCTTTTGTCGTGGGCGGGCACTCCATCGACGACGACGAGCCCAAGTACGGCCTGTCCGTGTTCGGCACGGTGCATCCCGACCACATTATCCGCAATACGGGCGTGCAGGCGGATGATGTGCTGTTCTACACGAAGAAGATTGGCAGCGGCATCATGAACTCCGCGTACCGGGCGGGCTTCGAGACGCAGGATTCGATGCGCGAGGTGCTCGACTCGATGATGGAGCTCAACAAGGCGGGGGCCGCGGCCATGAAGGCGGTCGACGTGCACGCGGCGACCGACGTGACGGGATTCGGCCTGGCCGGGCACCTGCACGAGATGCTCGCGGGCAGCGGCCTTGCCGCACGCCTTTTCTGGGACGACCTGCCGCTGTTCGACGGCGTGTACCAGTATTCCGTCGATGGCTGCCGCCCCGGGCGCTCGTTCAACCTCGTGGAATGGGGCAAGGCGTTCGTCAAGCAGGGCACGATGGACGACGCCACCTACGACAACAGGATGGGGGTGCTGCTCGACCCGCAGACGAGCGGCGGCCTGCTCGTTGCCGTGGCGCCCGACGAGGCAGATGCCTTCGCGGCGGCGTTCGAGAGGGAGACGGGGCGTGCTCCGTCCATCGTCGGACGCGCGATGGACGGCCCCGCAGGCTTCATCTTCGTACGGTAAAGACAGAAGCGCCCAGCCCGAATGCTGCTGAGCGGGCTGGGCGCGTTTTTTGCTGTCTACGGGTACGAGCAGCTGGGTACGTGCGTGGCGTGCCCTGGGTCTGCTCGCGAGCGGCGCTTACGGGCGGACGACGACGTCTGCCTTGAGCTGCTTTTCGGCGATGACATACATGTTGGTGACCTCTCCGATGGCGAGCTTGTCCTCGAGCCCGTAGTGCTTCAGGCAGGTACCGCAGGTGAGAATCTCGACGTCGGCCTTCTCGAGCGCTTCGAGGTCTTCGAGGCACGGCGAGCCCTCGCAGGTCAGGTGCGCGCCTCCGTTGTAGAACAGCACCGTGTCGGGCAGGGCGTCTTGCTGCGTCAGGCTGAAGACGAAGGCCTTCATGAGGTTGGCGCCGAGCGCGTTGTCACCGGACCCCATGACCTGCGACGAGATGACCACGACGCGCTTCTTCTCGGTGGAAGCGGCGACTTCTTCCGCGCTCGCGGAAGCCTCGGTCTTGGTGATGAAGACGTGGTACTCCGCACCTTCCGCGATGGTCTCGTCGGAAACCTCGCAGCCGAGGCTCTTCGCCAGGCTCTTGAGGTTGGTTACCGAGGTCTCGTTGTCGACGTGGACCTCGACGGTTCCCGTGTCCATGGCACCGAGCGCCTTTTTCGCCTTGACGACGGGGACGGGGCACTTGTCGCCCATTGCATCGATTACCAGTTCCATGTTGAGGTTCCTTTCTTGTCTATCCTGACCGGGGTAGTTGCGGCCAGGGCTTCCTTCTCTGTTGACGTCGGTATACCAGACGCTTGTGCGCTCCGTGCCCGTCAGGACGCGTCGCTTCGGCACAGGCGGAGCATGCGCTCGGCGAGCGCGTCCCATGACAGCCCCGTAACGTCGCACGGACTGGACGGCGCGCAAAGCGCCTGCTCGAGGGCGGTGGCCAGGCGCTTCTCGAACGCGGACAGGCTGTCCGGCACGGGCTCGTCTGCGTTGCGCATGGCAGGTGGCTCGACATACCACACGGGCGCGTTCGCGATGCTCTTCTCGATCCACGGGCGTATGCCGGGGAGGTCCGTCACCACCACCTTGCAGCCGCACGCGAGCGCCTCGATGGCGACGAGTGGCAGCCCCTCGAAAAACGAGGGGAGCACGAATACGCCCGACCGGTTGTAGAGCCGTGCGAGCTGCTGCTGGGGCAGCTTGCCCAGGAACTTCGCCTCGACGGGGCAGCTGCGCGCCAGCTCGACGATGCGCTCGTATTCGGCGTTGTCGCTGTGTCCGCCCGCCAGCTCGAGCACGAGGCCTTTCGGCAGGTGCTCCATGCGTTCGAACGAGCGCAGCAGGCACGCCACGCCCTTCTTCTCCCAGATTTTTCCCGCATAGGCGATGCGGCGCCCATCGCGCTCGATGCCCGGGTCGCGGGAGAACACGGCCGCGTTGTAGCCCGTGCCTATCACGTGGACGCGCCCGCGCGGCACGCCAAACGCCTCGACAATCTCTGCCGCCTGGGCATCGTGGAGCGAGAAGATGCCGTCAAGCGCGCGGATTCCCTCGCGGATGTAGGCGCGCTCGAGCGGGATTTTCTTGTACTGGCGCAGGTCGGTGCTGTGGCAGATGGCCACGAGCGGGCAGGGGAGCGTGCGGTGCGCGAGGTGCGCCGTCACCAGGTAGAGGTGGTGCGAGACGATGAGGTCGGGCGCGAACTGCGTGAGCGCCTCGTCGAAGGCCTCGTCGAAGGCGGCCTCGAACTGCGCGACCATCGAGGGCGTGAGGTCCCGGTAGCGCGTCGCCGTATAGGGCATCTCGTCGGACATGCCGACGACGGGGAAGGGGAGCTTTTCGGTCTCGAACACGACCGGACGAAAACCGACTCCTGCGGGAAAGCTCGGGGAGTCCCCGGATGCGACCCCCGCGATCACGAGCTGCTCGACGCCGGCGCGCGCGAGGGCGGAGACGGTCTCGGACAGGTAGACGCCACTGCCGGTGCTGTCCGGTTTTTGGGCGGAAACATGGAGAATGCGCATTTGTATCCCTACGTCGTTTGCATGCCAATCATAGTCGATGGGGATGCTCGAAGGCCGTCCGTCGTGGCAAACACCCCCGAAAGGCGATTGCCGCCGTGCGTGTGCCGCCTCCAGGGCATACTATCCTGCCCAGCAGATTGACTGAGAATTCAAATTTGGACAAGAAAGGCCCAGCGAATGGTGCAGACAGATCAGAAGAACGCGCTGCTGAGAGCGCTGCCCAAAGTCGACGACGTGCTGCACGATGCCAAGCTGGCACGCTATGCGGAAAGGCTCCCGCACGAGCTCGTGCTCGATGCCGCGCGCCATGCGGTCGACCAGACGCGGGCAGACGTGCTCGCGGGCAGGGACGTGCAGGAGGACGCGGCGTCTGTCGCACACGTTGCGGCACGAAAGCTCGAGGCGTACCTCGTGCCGAGCCTGCGCCGGGTGATCAACGCGTCCGGCGTGATCGTGCACACCAACCTCGGGCGCTCGGTGCTCGCCGAGGAGGCCATTCAGGCGGTCAACGAGGTCATCAGGGGCTACTCGACGCTCGAGTACGACATCGACAACATGGCGCGCGGCAGCCGCCACGCCCATTGCGAGAAGCTGCTTTGCGCCCTGACCGGGGCAGAAGCTGCCATCGCCGTCAACAACAACGCCGCCGCCGTCATGATGGTGCTCTCGGAGTTCGCGGCGGGCCACGAGGCGATCGTGAGCCGCGGCGAGCTCATCGAGATCGGCGGGTCGTTCCGCATCCCGGACATCATGCAGCAGTCGCATGCCACGATGGTCGAGGTCGGGACGACTAACAAGACGCATCCCATCGACTACGAGCGCGCGACGACGCCGGAAACGGCCATGTACCTGAAGGTGCACCCGTCCAACTACCGCCTCATCGGCTTCACGGAAAACGTCGGCGTGGACAAGCTGCACGAGCTTGCCGCAAGGGCAAACGAGGCGCGCCCCGAAGGCTCCCGCGTGCTCGTCTACGAAGACCAGGGCTCGGGGGCGTTCGCGCGTCTTTCCTCGTTTGGCAGCTATTCCGAGCCGACCGTGTCCGAATCGCTCGCGGCGGGGGCCGACCTCGTCTCGTTTTCGGGAGACAAGCTGCTGGGTGGCCCGCAGGCGGGCATCATCGTGGGCTCGAAGGAGCTTATCGACCGCCTGAAGAAAAACCCGCTCGCCCGCGCGCTGCGCCTGGACAAGATGACGCTCGCCGCGCTCGAGGCGACGCTTCGGCTCTACCTCGACCCTAAGACCGCCATCGAGAAGATCCCGACCCTGCGCATGCTGGAAGAGCCTGCCGAGCGCACGAAGGCGCGCGCCGAGAAGCTGGAGCGCTCGCTTGCCGGGTATATCTCCGTAGATGACGCACGCCTTTCGGTCGTTCCCGAGATCGCGCGTGCGGGCGGCGGGGCGCTTCCGATGTGCGACATCGACACGTACTGCGTGAAGGTCGACTTCGTGCGCGGGGACGCGCTCGGCTGCACGCGCTACCTCGAGCAGGAGTTCCCGACGCCCATCATCACGCGCCTGAAAAACGATGCGGTCTACTGCGATTGCCGCACCGTGCTCGACGAGCTCGAGATCGAGCTGGTCGCGCAGGCGTTCAACGCCTACTTCGAAGGGCTGGGTGAGTGACATGGCCAAGAAGATGTCGTTCGACTACGTGCTCGGCACGGCCGGGCACATCGACCACGGTAAATCGACGCTTATTCAGGCGCTGACGGGCACCGATCCCGACCGCCTCAAGGAGGAAAAGGACCGTGGCATCACCATCGAGCTCGGCTTTGCCCAGCTCGAGCTGCCGGGTGGCACCAAGATGGGCGTCGTCGACGTCCCCGGCCACGAGCGCTTCGTGCGCCAGATGATCTCGGGTGCGACCGGCATCGACATCGCACTGCTCGTCATCGCGGCAGACGACGGCGTCATGCCGCAGACCATCGAGCACATGGCCGTGCTGCAGACCCTCGGCATCGCGCGTTGCGTGGTCGCGCTCACGAAGACCGACCTCGTCGACGACGAGTGGATCGAGATGATGAAAGGCGAGGTCGAGGCCTGGCTCGCCACGACGCCCTATGCCGGCTGCCCGGTCATCCCCGTGTCTGCCCGCGAGAGGACGGGGCTCGACGAGCTGCTGCAGGCTATCGAGAACGCGACGGCGGGTGCCGAGCGCGTCCGCGGGGGCAATTTCGTACGCTATCCCATCGACCGCGTCTTCACCGTCAAGGGCGCGGGCACGGTCGTCACCGGCACGCTGTGGAGCGGCACCATCCACGTCGACGACGTGCTCGAGTTGCTGCCGGGCGGCCTGCCCTGCAGGGTCCGCTCCATCCAGGAGCACGGCGTGGCCGTCGACGAGGCACTGGCGGGCAACCGCGTGGCGCTCAACATCAGCGGCGTCGACAAGGAGCAGGTGGCGCCCGGGGACTTCCTCGCCGAGCCGGGGCTCATCAGGCCCACCGACCGCTTCGACGCGCGCCTGACCTACCTCGACGCGGACAAGAGCGGGAAACCCCTGGAGACGGGCGTGCGCATGCACGTCGCGCACGGCACGCGCGAGGTGCTCGGACGCGTGCTGTTGGCAGACGGCCTCGAGAGGCTCGAGCCCGGGCAGAGCGCCTTCGCGCAGATCCGCCTGGAAGAGCCGCTTCCCGTGAGCTCGGGGGACCGCTTTGTCGTGCGCACGTTCTCGCCGGTCAAGGTCGCGGGCGGCGGTGCCGTGCTCATCGCGCATCCCCGGCGCCGCACGAACCTCGATGCCCACGAGAAAGCAGCGCTCGACGCGCTTTCATCTGGCAAGTTGCAAGGGGCCGTCGACGAGCTGCTTTACGAGCAGCGTGCGCCGGTGGCTCCCGCCGAGCTCGCGAGCGCCATCGGCGTCGAGGCAAAGCCCGTCGCCGCCTGCCTGATCGAATCTGCACAAGCCGGCAGGGCGTACCTGCTGGGCACGACGGGGCTCTACGGCTCCAAGCCGCTGCGCCAGAAGGCCATCACGGCCATCGACCACACGCTCATCGACTTTCACGCGAAGCACCCCGCAGAGACGGGCATACCCGCCGAGGAGCTGCGTCAGCTCATCTTTCCCCGGATGGAATCTGCCCAGTTCAATGCCCTTGTTGGCGAGGCGATTGCCAGTGGCGTGGCCGTTATGCGCGCTGGCAGGATTGGGCATCCCAGCGCCCAGGCGAGTGCTGTTACCATCATCGAGAACGCTGCCGATGCGCTGCACGCAGAGCTCGAGGGCGAGGGGATGTCTCCCCAGCCGTTCGAGTACGTGCTGCGCGACGCCGACGTCGATGCCTCGCTTGCCGGACAGGCACTCACCATGCTGCTGGAGCAGGGGCGCGTCCGCAAGGTCGATGACGACATCTACTATGCGGACGAGGTGTTCGCAGAGGCGATGAACCGCGTGCGCCTGCACTTGCAGGCGGGTGGCGATGGGAGCGCGAAGGCGCTCAAGGAGGTCATGGGCACGAGCCGCAGATACGCGATTCCGCTGCTCGAGGCCTTCGACAAAGTTGGGCTGACCGTGCGTCAAGGCGATGTCAGGACGCTGAGGCAGCCGTAGATTCTCTCGTACGGAGACGGATGGCTCCCTGGTGGGGCCCGCGGCCTTCAAAGCCGTTGCGAGGCGCGCAGAACGTCTTGGGTGTGTTCGATTCGCACACGTCTCCGCCAATCACTTGCTCTCATCACGAAGGGGCGGGCTCGTTGTCACAGCGACAATGACCCCGCCCCTTCGAGCTTCCCATTCGTGGAGCAATAGCTCCGGGATTACTCTTTGGGTGCAAAAAAGCAGCCACCGCAGGTTCGAGGAGAACACGCGGTGGCCGCACGTTTTTTCGCAGGCAAGCTTTACTGGTTGCGGAAACGGGGGTCAAGCGCCACTTGGTCGAGCTTGGCCATGACGACGTCTTCCACCTCCATGACCATGGGGCACGATGGGTCGAGCTCCTCGCGGAACACGACGCGCTGGTAGCCGCCACAGTCGTCGCAGGTCAGCAGCCGGTGGGCAGAATCGCCCTGAAGGTTCTTGTAGTGCAGCTTGTTCTGGTTGGTCGAGCCGCACGCACCGCAGCGCACGCGCTCGTACTCCCATTGGTGCCCGCACATCGAGCAGTACTGCTCGCGGCCGCGCCCGTCGGAGCCGGCGCCCGCACCCACCCACGAAGCGGTGGATGGGGTGCCGCAGATGGGGCAGTCCACGGGATGGACGTGCCCGGGCTCGTCTTCCGGCTTGCCCCTGCGGGCGGCCTTGGCGACGAGCTCGGCGGCGGGCTGCAGGTGCGCGCGCAGCGCGAACGCCGGCACCATCATGAACACGTTGGCGGGCAGATCGTCGGAGACGCCCAGCTCCGAGATGCTCTGGAGCATGCGCTCGATGAAGAGCGCGGGGTCCGAGCCGGCAAGGGCGAGGTCGGCGTGCTCGACGAACACGGACCAGTCGTAGGCGGCAAGCGCCTGCGCTGCCTCGTCGGCAAGGCCGGCCTCGGATGCCAGGTACGCGGCGAGCAGCTCGCAGGTCTTCTGGAATTCGGCGGCGTCTAACGTCACCGGCGCCTTCGAAAAGACGGGAGCGCTGTCGCGGTAGAGCTCGAACGCCTCGGGTGCCGCGGGCACCTCGTAGCCGTCAGATGCGGCTACGAGGTCGGCCCGCTGCTGCTGGATGTCAAACAAGCCCTCGAAGAAGCGCAGACGTGCGGCGTCAGAGCGCGAGGCGCCCTTCGCGTACGCGTCCACGGCAGTATGCACGAGCTTGAGATCCATCTGCTACTTTTCCTCCTCGACGTTGCCCTCTTCGACTTCCTTGCGGGCCCAGAAGCCCCAGTGGTACAGGGCGTCGGACTCGGGGATCTTGCCGTCCTTCCACATGACGCGCGCCATGCCGCGGTACGGCTGGAACATGCCCGCGCCCAGGTAGATGTGCGCCAGGCCGAACACGATCAGCAGGATGAACCCGAGGTCGTGCAGAAGGCGCATGAACATGATGACCCCGGCGCCCGCATGCCAGACGCTCGTGCCCAGCCAGAGCACGAGGCCGGAGACGGCCATGAGCAGGCCGCACAAGATCATGAACCCGTCGGCCACGGCCTGACCGGACTTGACCTCGTCCTGGTCGGGCATGTGGACCTTCTTGGGGCCGAGCATGTAGGGCACGAACTTCTTCATGAAATCGAAGTCCTCGGGCGTCCACTTCTTGAAGTACTTCTTGCAAAACGCCTTGAAGCCCTGGGGAGCCGTGATCGCGCTGATGATCGGCACCAAGATGAAGATGGCGCCGACGATGCGGTGGCTGACGCGCATGGCCTGAGAAACGGCCGGGAAAGCGTTGGCCAGCGCCGGGACGAACACGAACAGGCCGGAGATCGCAAGCCAGATGCAGGCGATCGCCACCACGCCGTGCGTGAAGCGGGTCTGCTTGGAGTGACGCGGGATGACGCGGTTGGGATACTTCTTGTCCGCCATTATCGCTCACCTGCTTCCTTGTCGATGTGCCTGACAACTTCGCCGGTGTCGACGTCGACCACGTCGTGCGTCTTCTCGTCGTAGTACATCTGGTCGCGCTTGTAGCCCCTGCCGGTCAGATACGAGATGCCGAGGCCTGCCGCCACGCCGACGGTGGCGACTGCCGCCAAAGGCTTCGCGACGTTCTCGACCGCCGTGAGGACGTTGCCCTCGGGGTGCTCGACGTAGCTCGGGTACATGGAGATGTCGTACTTGAGCGCTGCGATGCAGTGCAGGCCGCCCATCTCGTCTCTGCCGTAGACGCGCGCCTTGTCGAAGCCCTTCTGCTTGAGCCACTCGACGCGCTTCTCGGCGCGCTCGAGCATCTCGTCGCGGGGGCCGAACTGCAAAGCGCCCGGCTGGCAGGTGTGCACGCATGCGGGCTCCATGTCGTGCGCGATGCGGTCGGGGCAGCCCGTGCACTTGTTGATCTTGATGTCCGCACCCGAGATGCCGATGCCGGTGTGGCGCGGGACATCGTAGGGGCAGGCGCTGCGGCAGTACTGGCAGCCGATGCACTTGTCGCGGTCGAAGGTGACGAAGCCCGTCTCGTCGTGCTGCAGGCAGCCCGACGGGCACACCTTGACGCACTCGGCGTCGGTGCAGTGCTGGCAGGCGCGCTGTCCGAACGCCCAGTCGATGAAGTAGCGCGAGCCGTCGCGCTTCTCCTCCCTGAACGTCACGATGCGGCGCGTGTTCTCGTTGATGTCGGGCGGGTTTTGGTACGTGCCCTTGAATTCCACTTCATCGGAGTAGATGGGGGAGGGCAGCTCGTTCCACGTCTTGCACGCGACTTGGCAGCCGCGGCAGCCCGTGCACTTGGACGAATCGAAATAGATTGCGTATTCAGTCATGCGTATCCCTCCTCCTTATGCTTTCTCGATGTTCACGAGGAACGCCTTGGATTCCTGAATGAAGCTGTTGGGGTCGCCAACGTTCGGGATGAGCTCGTTGGTGAGGTCACCCTTGGCAAACGGGTGCGCGAAGCCCCAGCTGTGGACCATGCCGACGGTGTACATCGTGCGGCCGTTGACCGTGAGCGGGGAGAGGCGGTCGGTGACCATCGCCTGCATGACGATGGAGCTGCGCGCGTTGGTGATGCGCACCTTGTCGCCGTTGCCGATGCCCTTCTCGTTGGCGAGCTCGGTCGGGATCTCGATGTACTGATGCGGCAGCATCTCGTTGATGGCGGGGCAGCCGTGGGTCTCCTGGCCCGTCGACCAGTGCTCGGTCGGGGAGTAGGTGGTGGCCACGTAGGGGTACTCGTCGCTCGACGACGTGTTGTCCTTGATCGACGGATCGTCGGTGAACAGCATCGTCGGGTTGGAGCCTGCGCCGTTGAACGGGTTTTTGGCCGCCGTCTCGTACGGCTCGTAATGCTCGGGGATGGGCATGTCGTTCATCGCGTTGCTGAACAGGCAGGCGTTTTGCTCCCAGCGCATCATGAATGCCTTGTTGTTGGGCGGGACGGGCGTGGAGGTTCCGTCGGGGTTCGCCTTGGCAGCGACGAAGTCGGGCACGTCGTTCGTGACCCACTTCTCGCCGTTCCACTCGACGAGCACCTTGTCGGGGTTCCACGGCTTGCCGTTCATGTCGCACGAAGCGCGGTTGTACAGGATGCGGCGGTTGGCCGGCCAGCTGAAGCCGAACTTCGGGAACAGGTAGTTGTTGCCTGGGTCGTCCAGGCCACGGCGTCCGCAACCCTGCTGCGCGGGGTCGAGCGGTGCGGCTGCGTTGCCGTAGTAGCCGGTGTAGATCCACACGGCGCTTGCGGTCGAGCCGTCTGCCTTGAGCTTGGAGAACGCGTCGAGCAGCTTGGGCGTGTTGTTCTTGAAGTCGTCCGTCGCCCCGTCGGTCGAGTAACCGTTGAGCTCCCATGCGACCTTGCGCATGTCGGGCTTGCCGTCGTCGCCCTCGTAGTCCCACTTGGCGTTCAAGATGGGCTCGGGGAAGACGCCGCCTTCCTTCTCGTAGAGCTCGCGGACCTTCTTCTGCATGAGGTAGATGATCTCGAGGTCGGACTTGGTGTCACCGGCGGGCTTGGAGGCCTGCTGGCGCCACTGCATGACGCGGCCGGACTGCACGACGGTGCCGTTCTTCTCCAAAAGCGATGCGCAGGGGAGGAAGTAGCACTCGGTCTTGATGTCCTTGGCGCGGTCCTTCATGTCCGGGGCATCCCAGAACGAGGCGGTCTCGGTCATGAACATGTCGTTGAACACGAGCCAGTCGAGGTTTTCCATCACGCCGCGCGCGTACTTGGCGTTGGCGTGCGACTGGACGGGGTTTTGGCCCCAGAAGAAGTAACCCTTGATGACGCCTTTCTCGATGAGGTGGAAGACGTTGGTGAGGGAGCGCGACTTGGGGTCGTCGACCTTAGGCAGCCAGTTGTAGCCGTAGTCGTTTTCGGCCGTCGCGTTCTCGCCGAAGAAGGACTTGAGGTAGGAGACCAGGAACTTGGGCTTGTTTGCCCAGTAGCCGTCTGCCGGCGTGTTGGCCGCGCAGTAGTCGCCGATGGTCTTGTCGCGTGCCGCCTGCGGCCACTGCAGGTAGCCGGGCATGTCACCCGGTGCGAGGCACAGGTCGGTTGCACCCTGGACGTTGGGCTCGCCGCGGAGTGCGGCAACCTGTCCGCCGGGGATGCCGACGTTGCCGAGCAGCAGCTGGATGATGGCCATCATGCGGATGTTGCCGGTGCCGGAGCTGTGCTGGGTCTGGCCGAGTGCGTACAAGATGGTGCCCGCCTTGCCGACCTCGCCGGTTGCGGTGTAGGTCTTGTAGACGAGCTCGAGCGTCTCTTTGTCCATGCCGCACGTGTCGGCTACGGTATCCATGTCGTAGCGCGAGTAGTGCTTCTTCATGATCTGATAGACGCAGTTCGGGTCCTGGAGCGTCGGGTCTTTCTTCGGGTTCTTGAGCGTGGGGGTCTTGAAGCTCGGCACGCCGGGCTCCTTGGTCCAGCTGTAGGCGCCGTTCTTCGAGGTGTCCCACTGGCTCTCGGACTCGACCTGGTAGCCCCACGTCTTCTTCTCGTAGCTGCGCTTCTCGGCGTTCCAGCCGGTAAACGTGCCCGTCTCGACGTCGAAGTTGAACTCGGGGTCGATCAGGTACGAGGCGTTGGTGTAGTTCACCACGTACTCGCGCTGAATCAGGTCGTTTTCGAGGATGTAGTTGACCATGCCGCCGTAGAACGCGATATCGGTGCCAGGGCGGATGGGGCAGTAGATGTCTGCCTGTGCCGCCGTGCGCGTGAAGCGCGGGTCGACGACGATCCACTTCGCGCCCTTGTCGACGGCGCGGTGCACCCACTTCATGGAAATGGGGTGGCATTCTGCATGATTGGAGCCGCACGTCAGCAAGACGTCAGCGTTGGCGAGGTCGCCCCACTGACCGGTCATTGCGCCGCGGCCGAATGTTGGTCCCAGACCGGAAACAGTTGACGAGTGTCAAACACGCGCCTGACAGTCAAGGGTGATCGATCCGAGCTCCCTGATGAACTTCTGGATGAAGTAGTCCTCTTCGATGGTGCAGGCAGAGCCGCCCAGCTGCGCGATGGCTTGGGTGCGGTTCACCTCGACGCCGTTTGCGTCGTAGCGCTCGAAGGTCGCGTCGCGCGTGTCCTTCACGTGGCGGGCGATTTCCTCCATGGCGTCGTCCCACGAGATGTCTTCCCACTGGGAAGAGCCTGGGCGGCGGACCTTGGGGCTGTAGATGCGGCTCGCGTTGGGAACGAGCTCGCCCGTCTTGGGGTCGACGTACTCCTCGAGCTGCATCTCTGCGGCGCCCTTCGGGCACAGGCCACCTTCGCTCACGAAGTGGTCGGGGTCGCCTTCGACGTTAACAATCTTGCCATCTCGAACCGATGCGAGGAATCCGCAGCCGCCTGCGCAGTAGCCGCAGATGCTGGTGAACTCCTGGGTGTTCTCGAGCTTCCATTCCTTCAGGTTGTCGAGCGCGAATGCCTTGGACTCGCCGGACAGCTCGAATGCCATCGAACCCGCGAATGCAAGGCCGCATGCCTTGAGGAAGCTTCGCCTTGATAGCTCCATGTAACGCCTCCTTTCCTCTCTGCATTGATCAGGTTGCCGCACGGTTTGCGGCAGTTCTCAACCTGAGGCTGAGTCTGACGTGTTCGGAGCAGGTGCGTATATCCCCGATTTCCCCACCGTAGGGTGAACGGTCGATATTCTCGATGGATGCCGATTGCGCATAAGTGCAGTTAAACGGGGGCTAATATGCGGGTACGCGCGGGCGGCTGGCTGCGTGCGGCCCCGACGCCACTGGGGGCTGGCGCTGCCAAGGATATCTGGCGTTTTCGGCCGGCGCGCCACCCAGCGTTGGCACTGCCAGGGATTAGCGGCATCTGCCACTCAGCATTGGCACTGCCAACGATTTCTGGCGCGGACGCCCCCTTTGCCACTCAGCTCTGGCACTGCCAGGGATATCTGGCACGGGCGGCCTCTTCGCCACTCAGCGTTGGCACTGCCAGGGATATCTGGCGCGCCCGGCGCGGACGGCGCGCTCGGCACGCATTCGCTGCGGACGTTCGTGCAGAATCTGCCGATTCCCCCGTCTCAGGGGCGCGGTATGCTGTACGTCCTTGAAAACGAGCGGCATTTGGAGTGTTGAGTTGGACATCATCGAAACTATCGCCCACGAGCTGGGCGTTTCGTCGGGCAATGTCAAAGCGGCAGTCGGCCTCATCGATGGCGGGAGCACCGTGCCCTTTATCGCGCGCTACCGCAAGGAGGCGACGGGCAACATGGGCGACGTCGCGCTGCGCAAGCTGGAAGAGCGCCTCACGTATCTGCGCGGGCTTGCCGCGCGCAAACAAGAGGTGCTGAGCGCAATCGGGGAGCAGGGCAAGCTCACGCCCGAGCTGCAGAACAGCATCCAGGCTGCGGACACGATGCGGCGCGTGGAAGACCTGTACAAGCCGTTCAAGAAAAAGCGGGCCACCCGCGCCTCCAAGGCGCGCGATGCGGGGCTCGAGCCGCTGGCAAATCTGATTCTCGCCCAGGCAAATGCGCAGGCGAGCCCGCTCGAACAGGCGTCCAAATACGTGAACGCCGACGCCGGCTTCCCTACGCCGGAGGCTGCGTTGCAGGGTGCGAAGGACATCGTCGCCGAGACCATAGCGGAAAACCCGGACGCCGTTGCGGACCTGCGGGCATTCACCGAAAAGACCGCTTCGCTTTGCGTCGAGGCGACAGATCCGGCAGAGCAGGGGGTCTACGACCGCTACTACGGGTTTTCCGAGGCGCTGCGGCGCATTCCCAACCACCGGGTGCTCGCCATCAATCGCGGGGAGAAGGAAGGCAAGCTCAAGGTACGCGTATCCGTGGATACGGACGCTGCCATCGCGCATCTGGGCAAGCACGCGCCCCGTCGCCGTGGTGCGTTTGCCGATGCGCTCGACGATGCAATCGCGGATGGCTACAAGCGTCTCATGGCGCCTTCGCTCGAACGCGGCGCGCGTGCCGAGCTGACCGAGCGCGCCCAGCGCGACGCGATCCGCGTCTTCGCCCAGAACACGCGCAGCCTGCTGTTGCAACGGCCCGTGCGTGGGGCGCGCATCATCGCGCTCGACCCGGGGTACCGGACGGGCTGCAAGGTGGCGGTTCTCGACGAGAACGGCAAGCTTCTCGACCACACGACGGTATATCCCACGCCGCCACGCTCGGATGTCACCGGCACGAAGCGCGTCCTCGCCGAGCTCGCGAAGCGCCATCACGCCAACACCATCGTCATCGGCAACGGCACGGGAAGCAGAGAAACAGAGGAGGTTGTGTCGGACTTCATCGCCGAGCGCGCCCCCGAGATGCGCTATACCATCGTCAACGAGGCGGGCGCGTCCGTGTACTCGGCATCCGAGCTTGCCAGCGAGGAATACCCCGACTTGGACGTGACGACGCGCGGCGCGATGAGCCTGGGGCGGCGCTTGCAAGACCCGCTGTCCGAGCTCGTCAAGATCCCGCCGGCATCCATCGGGGTCGGCCAGTACCAGCACGACCTCAGCCAGGCGGAGCTCGGGCGTGCGCTCGGCGTCGTCGTCGAGGACGCGGTCAACAGCGTGGGCGTGAACCTCAACACGGCGAGCGCGAGCCTTCTGGCGTACGTGTCGGGCATCACGCCGACAATCGCCCGAAACATTGTGGCGTTCCGGGAGGAAAACGGGCCGTTCACGAGCAGATCGCAGCTCAAGAAGGTCTCCAAGCTCGGCCCGAAGGCCTTCCAGAACTGCGCGGGGTTCCTGCGCGTCTCGGGTGGCAGCAATCCCCTCGACGCGACCGCCGTCCATCCGGAGAGCTATGGCATCGCTAAAGAGCTGCTCGCACGGCTGGACGTGCCCGTTTCTGCACTCGGAAAGGGCGGTATCCCTGGAATCGCGGGACGCGTGGGGGATACCGGCAAGATGGCACAGGAGCTCGGTTGCGGCGAGCCCACGTTGCGCGATATCGTCGCCGAGCTCGAGAAGCCCGGGCGTGACCCGCGCGACGACGCTCCCGAGGTCGTGTTCAGCAGAAGCGCCAAGAGCATCGACGATTTGAGCATCGGGATGGAGCTGACGGGAACGGTTCGCAACGTGGTCGACTTCGGCGCGTTCGTCGACATTGGGGTCAAGCAAGACGGCCTCGTGCATATCTCCAAGATGGCCAAGCGCTTCGTCCGGCACCCAAGCGAGGTCGTGTCGGTTGGCGATAACGTCACCGTGTGGGTGACGGGCGTGGACAAGGCACGCGGGAAGATCTCGCTTTCCATGGTGAGGGGAAAGTAGAGGATGCGGGGCGAGGCCCGAGGAGCGTCAAGCGCTTAAGGGAGTAGCTGAACTTTCTGGGCTTGGGGGCGTGTTGCGACAAACGTGGCGATGGCGAAGGACTGGGCGAGGCAGGTCAGCGCATATTTTGATGCTGCCGTCTCCATCGCCATGTCGAGGCACAGAAGGTGGCACAGCGGCTCGGCAAAGAACAGCAGACTCGAGCACAGCGCCATCAGTAGGCTGGCGACTCTCCCAATGCTCTGGTATCTCGGGTCGCTGACAACTTCCAGCCATACCAGCGAGAAGGCAGCCACCCACGAGACCATAGCAGCAAACTCCGATATCGCTATCACGCCAGTGTTGGCAATCAGGTCAACAAACTGGATGCTCAGCCGCAGGTCGTCAAAGAGCAGGGCCAAAAAGGCAAGCGTGAGCCCGGCGATGCCCGCCACGGCGGCGGGCCGTCTGTGGGGGCTGTCTGCGAACGCGCGATAGGCGATGCGCGCGCCGAATCCAATGCACAGGTTTGCCGAGAGCATGAAAACCGCGAAGAGCAGTGCCCCCAACATCTCATCACCAAGCAAGGTTAACGTGCTGGGAGACGGAAAACGGAACAATATCCCCGCACCCGTTGCAACGAGTGCCGCGGCCAAGAGAGGGTCTTTCTGGCTCTTCATAAGATGAGGTCTCCTTCCGTGAAGCTTCGAAACGCGAGGGCTGCGCTTCCACGATCCCAACCGTAGGAGACGATTCTTTAGAGAACCTGAAAAGCGATTCTGAGATGCGCGTAGCTCATAAAATGTCCG
>JBJEHP010000325.1:0-5244 GCA_051876145.1 Coriobacteriales bacterium
AATCTCTGGTGTTCTCGCTTCCCTCGACAACCTCATCACCCTTCATCAGCGTAAGCACGACCAGCTTCCAATGCTCGTGAACCAAACATGGGATTACCTCGACGAACCAATTTGTTAGTTGGGTATCAGGAGCAGCAAGTAAGTCATCCGATACGCTCGTGGTTGCCAGGCTGTCACAGTACTTCTTTGCAGGCCCAGAGGATGTTCTCCACACAAATGTTATGGAGGTCTGCACCCTGACTGGCGCAGGCAGTCCCCTTCTTTCGGCCCGATGCCAGGTTTTTGTTCGACGCATTGTCTTTATTGTCCGGATATTGTCTTTATTGTCCGATACCGAACTATCCGCGAAGACGAGCGACGAACTATCCGGATATCAGCCGCCAACATGGCACGATTTCCCCGGCCCCTCGTGCCAAAGTGAACCGATTTCCCCGACCCCTCGTGCCACCAAAACAGCCACCAAGCACAGAAAACATAGCCACCAAAGAAAACAGGCCACGTGCTGTAAGCCCGTGACCTGCTGCTTTGCTGGTCGGGTGAACAGGATTCGAACCTGCGACCCCTTGACCCCCAGTCAAGTGCGCTACCAAACTGCGCCATCACCCGTTTTTTTGCGCTCATATTCTTTCGAACCGCGCGAGTTGAAATAATAGCACAACATCTTGTTCACGCAACCGATAATTTATGCGACGGCTGAATAACGATGCCGCCGCCCCGCTACCCCAAGCACCGTGCATGCTCTACCATGGGCAGCACCATCAAAGCCGACAGAAAAGAAACCCATGGACACCGAGCTCACCGAACACGAACAGCAGGTCCTCGAAGCCAACCTCAACAACCCCGAGGCACTTCGGATCTGGGGCATCTCGTCTGCCAAGACGGGCGAGACCGTCTCGTTCGTGTTGCTCGTCATCTCCATAGCCGCGACGTTCGTCGGGACCTGCTGCTACTTCGCCTTCGGCAACCCCGCAGCCATCTACCTGGGCACCTCGGGTTTCTGTATCGTGCTCGCGCTCGCCATCGCCACCGTCATCCTGCGCGTCTTCCAACGCCGGCTCCAGCACCAAGATGCCGCTCGCATCGGCCATGAGCTCGAGGCTCGCCTGACCGGCATCACGCAGCAGGACCTTGCCATCCAGGCCGACGTCGAGGAGAAGATGGAGTGGTCGGCACGCAAGCTCAACATCGCCGGCTTCATGATCTTGCTCGCACTCGGCGTCATCGCCTACCTCAACATCATGCAGGGAGGCGGGACCGACATGGAGCGCAACATGATCTACAGCGGCTGCATCGCCGTGTTCGCCTTTGGCTACATCTGGCACATGACCGGCTTCAACGCAGAGATCCTCATGACCGAGCTCAGATGCCGCCTCGTCGCCTCGATTGTCTACCAGCGCACCAACACCGACGCCGAGGCGGCGGCAGACCTGCTGCTCCCCGACGAAGACGAACTCCGCTAGTTTGAGTGGCGGCCGTCTGTGCGCGCCTGCCGTCAGGCGGAATCCCCCATGTTGAGCTTGTTGACCATCGCCTGAACCTCATCGAGCAGCTCGGGCGTCACCGCGCCGCCAAGCGACTCGCCCTGCGCGAGTTTATCGTCGTCGGCAAGGCACGAGCGCAAGAACCGCTCGTCTTGCTCGCCAATCATGCCACGCTCGCGCGCTGCGGCAAAGCCCGCCTCGACATCGCCCTCCGCGGCCTTCATCAGATGCAGGCGCACAAACGCGCACAGCCCGTGAAAGCGCTTTTCCAGAGGGTCCGTGCTCTTTATCTTCGCAACTCCGAACATCTTGTCTCCCGCTTGCCCTCTCCTATGCAAACGACCCGGGCTCAGCACCCGGGTCGTCGGAAGTTCGATCGAACACAAAAGAGCTAGTCGATCCTGAAGTTCTCTTTGCCCTCGAAGACGTCCATGGCCTCTTCGACGTCGTAATCGCCAAGCGTGATTGCGCTGATGGCATTGGTGAGGCGCACCGCCTCGTCCAGGCTGCGCATGTGGATGTTGCGCCCCGTGGCGTTGCCGCAGGCACCGCCGATGTGGATCTGGTCGTAGAGGTTGCTCAGGAACTCCTTGGCGTCTGCCTTGGAACCGCCGGCGCAGACGAGCCCCGTGCGCCCCGCGGCGCGGCTCGCGATGGCCAGCTGCTGGGCACTCGTCATCTCGTCGGTCGCCTTCGGCGGGTTGACCTTGACGAAGTCGGCGCCCAGGCACAACGCGACGCCCGCAGCGCCCGCGATGAGGTCTCCGGCCTTCTCCTCCTTGACGGCAGCACCACGCGGGTAGATCCACAGCACGACGAGCAGCCCCTCGCTATGCGCCTCGGCGATGAGCTCGCCTGCCTCCTGCATCATCTTGTCCTCGTACTCGGAGCCGAGGTAGATGGTGTAGCCCAGGCCGACGATGTTGACGCCCGCCTCGCGCATGGCGAGCACGGCCTCGATATCGTAGAGCTGCGGCGAATACGGATCTTTCTGGGCCGTCTTCACCAAGTTGGTCTTGGAGTTCATCTTGACCAGGTAGTTGATCTCCGGGTAGTCGTTGGCGTACTGGGCGATCAGGCCGCGCTGGCCCGCCAGGACGCCGATCGTGCCCTGGCTGCCGATCTGGAACAGGTGCTCGGGGTCGCCATCCGAGATGTCGATGCCCTCGCCGTAGAAGTCCTTGTTGAGATGCTCGATCTTCTGGTCGCATGCAAAGAGCATCAGGCGCCCCGTCCCACGGGTAGCAGCCATATAGTTGTCGATGTATTCCTCGCGCATCTCCGGCATGACGTCGGCAGGAACGCGCACGTCCTCACGGGTAATCTTAGGCATCGAAATTCCTTTCCGTATTGGTATTGGATTTGCCGCTGTGCCGCATTATCTCACATCGGCAGAAGCATCTCGCCAACCATTGGTGACCGGCCACGCGCGGTCATCGGAAAGCGAGCAGCCCTGAATCTTGGGGGCCATGGGCTCGAGCCGGCGCTTGAACTCGTTGACGCGCACGGCGCGCAGCACGCTTTCGACCATTGCGCGGTCGTGCCCGCTCGCCACGAGCTCCGCCGCATCCATGTTGCCCTCGATATGGTCGCAGAGCAGGTCGTCGAGCTGCGCATACGGTGGCAGACGGTCCTGGTCGGTCGCGCCCGGGTACAGCTCCGCGCTCGGCGCCTTGTCGATGCAGGCCTGCGGAATCGAGGGGCCCTGCTCGGTGCGCCACTGCGCGAGCGCGTAGACGTCGGTCTTGTAGATGTCGCCGATGGGCGCATACGCCCCCGCCGTGTCGCCGTAGAGCGTGGAAAACCCCATCGCCGCCTCGGACTTGTTGCCGGTGTTGAGCAGCATCCAGCCGTGCGCGTTGGAAAGCGTCATCAGGTACACGGTGCGCACGCGCGCCTGGAGGTTCTCCGCCGCCAGGCCCTCCACCGCGCCGCCGCACGGCTCCGCGAGCACCCGGTGGAACGCCTCGACCGGCTCGTTGATGGGAACCGTCACCGCATCCATGCCGAAGTTGCGCACGAGCTGCTCTGCATCGGTGATGGAGCCCTCGCTCGAGTACTTGCTCGGCATCAAGACGGCATGCACGTGCTCTGCGCCAATGGCATCGGCGGCAACCGCGGCGACGACCGCCGAGTCTATGCCTCCGGACAGCCCGACCACCACGTCGGCAAAGCCGTTCTTGCGGATGTAGTCGCGCGTGCCGGCGACGATGCCCTCCCAGAGCACCGCGCACGGTTCCATGTCGGCGTCTGCACCTTCATAGGCTGCGACCTCGGCCTGCGTGTCGAACACGAACAGCGCCTCGTCTGCGACCGGCGCCGCGTACACGAGCGTGCCGTCGGGCGCGGTCACGGTGGAGTTGCCCGCATAGACCATCGTGTCCGCCGCGCCGCACAGGTTCACGTCCGCCACGAACGCCGCGTTGCCCCGTGCGAGCCGCTCGAGACGCTCCATCGCGCCCCAGGTGGCGGGAGCCGCGGTCTGCTCGCCAAAGACGTCTGCCGCCATCTCGACAATGAGCTCGGCCGAATCCAGCACAGACTCGGGCGCGATGTGGTCTTCCAGGAGCACGGCGATGTTCTCACCGTCAATCTCCACCATCGAGCACGAGTCGGCATCTTCGAGGACGGGAATGCTCAGCACCTCGCAGCTGCCTTCGCCCACGATGTAGACGGCAGGCACGCACACGAACTCGTCCTCATCGCCATCCGCCAGGTCCTCGTCGGCTTGCTGCGCGAGGGTGATGCAGGAGACGAGCGCGTCGATGGGGCACGCGTCCACGAAGCGCTGCAGGTGCGCCTCGGCATCTGCCACGAACGCGGCAGACGACGCGAGCCCCTCGAGGGGAGCGCCCGTCAGCACATGCGCGGGGTAGACGATAAGGTCCGCCCCCTTTTCCTCGGCGGCGTGCGCCGCCTCGAGCGCGGATGCGAGGTTTCCGTCCAAATCCCCCACGGTGGGGTTCAGCTGTGCGATGGCGACTTTCATGATCGGCCTTTCGAACTAGTAATCGTTTGCCGCGGGCGAGTTCATCCACGCGTCGAGGAACTGCTTGTACTCCCCCGCCTCAATCGCCTCGCGCGCGCGGCGCATGAGGTCGAGTAGGAAGTGCAGGTTGTGGATCGAGAGCAGGATGCCGCCCAGGATCTCGTTCATCTTGACGAGGTGGCGGATGTACGCTCGCGAGTACTTCTGGCACACCGGGCAGCTACATTGTGCGTCAAGCGGGCCGAAGTCCTCTGTAAACTTTGCGTTACGCATGTTCATGCGGCCCGTGCTGGAAAACGCCGTGCCCATGCGCGCCGTGCGCGTGGGGAGCACGCAGTCGAACATGTCGATGCCGCAGGCCACGCCGCGCACGAGCGTCGTCGGGTTGCCGACGCCCATGAGGTAGCGGGGCTTGTGCGCCGGCAGGGCGCACGCCACGGTGCCGAGCTGCGAGAGCATGAGCTCGTGGTCTTCGCCCACGGAGTACCCGCCGATGCCGTAGCCGGGCAGGTCGAGCTCGGTGACGCGCTGCACCGACTCCAGGCGCAGGTCCTCGAAGACGCCGCCCTGCACGATGCCGAACAGCGCCTGGTCCTCGCGCGTGTGGGCCGCCTTGCAGCGCGCCGCCCAGTTGGCGGAGCGCTCCACCGCGAGCGCGACCTCGTCACGCGTCGCCGGGTAGTGCGTGCACTGGTCCAGCTGCATGATGATGTCGGCGCCGATGTCTTGCTGGATGCGCATGTTCTCCTCGGGCGTCCGGCGGTGCTTGGAGCC
>JBJEHP010000326.1:0-5218 GCA_051876145.1 Coriobacteriales bacterium
ATACCGTCGGCTCCCATGACGAGCGGCAGCAGCAACACGGCTCCGACCTCGAAGACGAGCGTGCGCAAAAAGGCGATGAGCGCCGAGACAAGGCCATTGCCAAGAGCCGTGAAAAGCGACGAGCCGTACATGCTGACGCCCATGAAGAACAGCGCGAACGCGTAGACCCTGAACGCATGGACCGTGAGCACGAACAATCCCGCATCGTAGCCGGTGAACACCTGGGCGAGCGGGACGGCCAAAAGCTCCGCGAGTGTGAACATCGCGATGCTACCGAATGTGACCACGCGAAGGCTCTTCGCGAGCAGGCTGCGCACCTCTTTCGTGTTGCGCGCGCCGTGCTGGAAGCTCATGAGCGGGGCACACCCCATGCAATAGCCCTCGAATATTGCGGCGAAGATCATGAACGCGTACATGATGACGCCGTACGCCGCAACGCCGTTTTCGCCCAGAAACGCCATGAGCTGGAGGTTGTAGACGACGCTCACCACCGACATCGCGATGCTCGCCATCATCTCCGACGAGCCGTTGGCGCAGGTCTTGCCCAGGGCACGCAGATCGAGCGCGGGGCGACCCAGCTTGAGGTAGCTTCCGTTTCTGCGTGCGAAGTAGGCGAGCGGGGCCAGGCCACCGACGTATTCCGCGATGACCGTCGCCGCCGCGGCACCGGCGACTCCCCAGCCGAGCACGGCGATGAACACGAAGTCGAGGACCATGTTGGAAAGGCCCGACGCCAGCGTCGTGTAGAGCCCGACCTTGGGCTTTCCGGCGGTCGAGGCAAGCACCTGGAACGTGTACTGGAGCATGAACAGCGGCAGCGAGAGCATCGAGATGCGCCCGTAGAGCACGCAGACGGGGAGCATGTCGCCATTTGCGCCCAGCAGGCGGGCGACGTCTTCCATGAACGCGAAGCCCACGAGCGCGAGCAGGGTTCCGGCGCCCAGCGTGACGTAGACGGTCATCGAGAAGTAGGCGTTCGCACGGGCGTCGTCGCCCTCACCGCGGGTCTTTGCGACGAGCGCGCTTCCGCCGGCGCCCATCATGAAGCCGAGGGTGCCCAAGATCATGATGAAGGGCATGATGAGGTTGACTGCCGCGAAAGCCGTCTTGCCCACGAAGTTCGTCACGAACAGGCCGTCGACGACGCTGTAGATGGAGGTGAACACCATCATCGCGACGGACGGGGCGACGAACTTGAGCAGCATCGGCACGCTGAAATGTTGTCTCATGTCGACCATGACTACGTACTCTCGATTCCGTCGAGCGCCTGGACAAGCCTGCGCGTGTAGGTGTCCATCACGCGGGAGAGCAGCTCGCGTTCGTCTTCGTCAAACGATTCGAGGACGGCGTGCTCGGCTTCGAGCACGGGCGCGATCGCGCGCGCGGCATATGCGCGGCCGGCATCGGTGAGGTGCACGTGCGTGTTCCTGCCCGTCCCGGCGCTGATCTGCAGCAGACCGTCGCGCTGCATCTTGTGCACGGCGGAGTTCACGGTCTGCTTGCCGTCGTAGCAGCGCTCGCAGAGTTCCTTTTGCGTGCACCCGTCTCCGTACGCGTAGAGCGTGTACAGGATGTCGAACGAGCTCGAAGACAGGTGGCAACGCTTTGCCGCTCGGCCGTATGCCTCGTCGATCGCCTTGATGTTCGTGTCGAAAGCGTGTTGCAGCTCCTGAAGCTCGTGTGTCATGTCAATCCTTTAAGTCCAAAATCATACTTACGAGTCCGAAATCGTACTTAAGAGAGCTGCGCATGTCAAATGGGCGTCAAAAAAGCAGCTGGCCGAAGGAAATGCCCTTCAGGCCTGGGGCCAGTACGAAAACTGCAATTTGGGGACTGTCCCCAAATTGCAGTTTAGGAGTGCTAAGCGCGGTTGCGGTTGAAGTTGATGAGGCAGCCCGCCTTGACGATCTCGCGCTCTTCGGGCGTCATGTCCGCGACGAACAGCTCGATCGGGGTGGCGGTGCCGTCCTTGACCACGTACGCGGGGATGCTGCTCAGGTCTCCTTCGAGGGCAGTGCGGATGTGCGGGACGAAGATCCAGTCGTCGACGTCGAACGCATCGAGGCTGCCCTTGTACTGGAAGGGGACCATGCCCCAGTTCATGCAGTTGCTGCGGTAGCGCTTTGTCGCGTACTCGCTCGTGATGTTGGCGAGTGCGCCGAGCACGCGCTGGCAGCTTGCCGCCTGCTCGCGAGCCGAGCCGTCGCCGGGCTTGTTCGCGTAGATGGTGGAGCCGATCTCGACCTCGGCAGGAGCCAGATGCTCAAAGCCCTTTATCTTGTTGACGGCCTCGAATACGCCTGCCACCTCGTCGGATGTGAAGCCCTCCTTGCGCGCATCCTCGAGGTCGCGGATCGCCTTGGCGCGCGAGACGTAGTCGGGGTCACGGCGTGAGAGCGTGAACTCCGCAAGGCCGAGCGGGTTGGAGCGATACGAGGAAGTCTCTCCCGAGGGGATGAGCTCGTCGGTGGTCGTGACGTCGTCGAGGATCTTGGACGAGACCTTGAGCAGGATGTTCTCGGCAAGCGGCTCGAGCTCGGGCCAGTCTTTGATGTTGGGACCGTAGCGCAGCTCGACCGTGTCGTCTGCCTTGCCGAAGCCCTGGTAGACGCGGGCGCGGTACGCGCGGTCGTCGTAGTTGTACTCGGGGATGTCGCCCCAGCAGTCCAGCTCCTCGGCGCTCGTGAGCTTGCCGCCGTTGAGTGCGGTCGCGGCGATCGAGCGCGCGTCCATGAGCGCGACGGCAGACATCTGGCCGTTGTTGGGCTTGGAGCCCTCGCGGTTGGGGAAGTTGCGCGTGGCGTGCCTGATGGAAAGCGCGTTGTTGGCGGGCGTGTCTCCCGCCCCGAAGCACGGACCGCAAAACGCGGTGCGCACGATGGCGCCGGCGTCCATCAGGTCGGCGAGCAGGCCCTTGCGGTCGAGGTCGACGAGCACGGGCTGGCTCGAGGGGTAGACGGACAGGTAGAACTCGCCGTTGCCGATGTTCGCGCCCTTCAAGGCGTGGGCGGCTTCGACGACGTTGGTGTAGGTGCCGCCCGCGCAGCCGGCGATGACACCTTGCTGCGTCTGGAGCCTGCCGTCGTCCGTGATCTTGTCGAGCAGGGTGAAGCTCGCGCGCCCCTCGGCGACCTTCTCAGCTGCCTTTTCGGTCTCGCGCAGGATGTCTTCGAGGTTTGTGTTGAGCTCGTCGATCTCGTAGACGTTGGACGGGTGGAAGGGCAGCGCGATCATGGGCTTGATGGTGGAGAGGTCCACGTACACGCAGCCGTCGTAGTAGGCGATGTCGGCAGGGTTCAGGTACTTGAAGTCGTCGTCGCGATGGTGCTTGAGCAGGTACTTGCGCGTGTCGTCGTCCGTGCGCCACACGCTCGACAGGCACGTCGTCTCGGTCGTCATGACGTCGATGCCATTGCGGTAGTCGGTCGTCATCGTGGCGACGCCGGGACCGACGAACTCCATGACCTTGTTCTTGACGTAGCCGCTCTTGTAGACGGCGCCGATGATGGCGAGCGCGATGTCCTGCGGGCCGACGAAGGGCTGCGGGGCACCGTCGAGGTAGATGGCGACGACGCCGGGGTAGTCGATGTCGTAGGTGTCGCCGAGCAGCTGCTTGTCGAGCTCGCCGCCGCCTTCGCCGATGGCCATCGTGCCGAGCGCGCCATAGCGCGTGTGGCTGTCGGAACCCAAGATCATCTTGCCGCAGCCGGCAAAGTTCTCGCGCATGTACTGGTGGATGACGGCGATGTGCGGCGGGACGTAGATGCCGCCGTACTTCTTGGCGGCGGAAAGGCCGAAGAGGTGGTCGTCGTCGTTGATCGTGCCGCCGACCGCGCACAGCGAATTGTGGCAGCAGGTGAGCACGTAGGGCAGGGGGAACTTGTCCATGCCGCTCGCACGTGCCGTCTGGATGATGCCCACGTACGTGATGTCGTGCGATGCCATCGCGTCGAACTTGAGCTTCAAGTGCTCCATCGAGCCGGATTGGTTGTGCTTTCTCAGGATCTGGTAGGCGATCGTCCCTTTTGCGTTGCGCGCCTTGTCAGCGGGGTAGCCCGTGAACTCCTCGACCTCTGCCGCCTGGCTTTCGGGGACAATCTTTTCGCCGTTAACGAGGAAAATGCCCCCGTCGTAGAGCTTGACCATCATCATTCCTTCCACGTTGCCCTGTGGTACATGAATCCCAGATTATAGACGCACACCTGCGCTGTTTATGCGCGAAGAGCTACAGATCTTCGTCGTAGACGCCGTATTCGCAGCCGATGTTTCTCGCGGCGATGTCGTCGATGAGAAAGAAGCTCCCGCCCTTCTTGCCGTACAGCTCGACGCGCCCCGTGCCCGTCCCGCCGTTCCAGAGGCGGTTGTGCTTCTTGTCCCCATTGGGGGCCTCGTAGTTGACGAGCAGCATCTCGTCTTTGGGGCAGTTCACGTCGACTTTGAGAAACGCGTTGAAAGTCTCGAGCTCGACGTGCCAGACGACTTCGTCTTGCGTTTCGCGGCAATCGAAATGCGTCGTCGAGCCGGTCCAGGGCTTGGAGAAGTTGAACTCGTAGGGCGTGCCCTCGTACACGATCGAGCCGAGCAGCTTGCGGTCGAGCGCGAGCGGGCCCACCTTGGGGCGGCCGCCGCCGATCTCGAAGGCCGATTGTTCGAGGCGCTTGCCGGTGCGGTTGCTCACGAGGTTGTTGGAGGACAGCCACACCCACGGCGACGTGAAGTCGCGTCCCCAGTTCTTGTCCGCGTAGCCGTAGCAGGTCGCGGGGTCGACGCGAAAGCGCTCGCCGTTGTAGATGACGAAGCCGTCGTAGGCGGTCTTCATGCCCTCGGCGTGCCAGTACATCTCGAAGACCTCCGAGCTGCGCATGGGCGTGCTCGCCCCATAGCCGACGTTGAAGGGGATCTGCTTGTCCATATGCAGGTCCCAGATCATCTGGCCGCCGTCGCACATCCACTCGGGATGCGCCTGCGTCGCCTGCTCGCTCACGTTGACCTCGCCGATGAGGTCGGTCTCGCAGACGAAGCAGTCGTCAGCCTGCACGTAAAACGGCGTTCCCGTGCCGACCTCGACCTCGTCCCACCCGAAGAAGCGGTGGATCTGACGGGCGTCTTTGCCCCAGGTACCGCATTTGACCATGACGTAGGACGGCCAGGTGCCGAGCTCTTTGTTGAGCGGGAGCTGGCCGAACACGGGAGCCTTCTTGCCGAGTGCCGGGTTGAT
>JBJEHP010000327.1:0-5217 GCA_051876145.1 Coriobacteriales bacterium
GTTCCGGTCTGTGCTACACACATGTCAGTTCGTCTCCTTTGCAGGTGCCTTGGCCGCTGCGGCGGGCAGGCTCGGGTTGGCGATGGTGTTGAAGAACAGCTTCGTGTGCGGGGCGATCTTTCCCGTGGCGCGATGCGCGACGAAGGTCTGGATGGCGAGCGGCACCGCGAGTTCCTCCACCTGGTTGAGCTTGCGTTCCAGACGCGCGGTGCTCAGCACGTCGAGCGGCGACTTGAACGCCTCGTGGTCGGGGCGCATGAGCGCCTCGTACGCGTAGATGCGGGCGGTCTTTGCCTCGACGATCGGCTGGAACACGTAGTGCAGCAGCCTCTGCTCGAGCAGCACCACAAAAGCCTCGCGCTTGATGCGCAGCTCCTCCTCGCCACGGTAGTTTCTCATGTCGAAGTTCTCGAACGTGCCCTTGCGCCTGCTCTTAGCCACGTACATGGCCGAGTCGGCAAAGCGTAGAAGCGACTCGTAGCTCGTGGAATCCTTCGGGTACCACGAGATGCCCGCCGAGATGCGCACGCTGCGCTGCTCGTGCCCTCCGATGTCGATGGCCGCGCTCGAGAACGCGTCGCGCAGCGCGATGATGTGGCCGCGCACCTCCTCGCGGGTGCTCCCGTACACGAACACGTTGAACTCGTCGCCCGAGATGCGCGCGCACAGCGCGTGCTTGGGAAGCGCGTCGACGATCGTGTCCGCGGCGGCTTTGATGTACTCGTCTCCCACCGCATGGCCGTAGCTGTCGTTGACGAGCTTGAGGTTGTCGAGGTCCATCATGAGTAAGGCCGCGCACGCAAATGTCTTGCCGCCCTCCTCGAGCAGCGAGGCCATCGCGTTTTGGAACGCCTTGTGGTTGAGCATGCCGGTCAGCGCGTCGTGGTCGCGCTCGAACACGAGCATGCGCTCCCTGAGCACCAGCTGCGTGATGTCTTCTGCCAGACCGTAGCGGACCGTGCCGTCCTGCGCGATGCGCAGCCTCACGTACCTCCGGTCGCTGCCCGAGCCGATCTCGAACACCTCGCCGTCTATGCCCGCCTCGGCCTCGACGGAGTGCTCCGCCAGCTTCTCGAGAAACGCGTCGAACGCCGCGACCGTCATCTCCGCGGGCTTGGCGGGCGCCTTCATGCCAAAGACCTCGAAGAAGCCGTCCGAGATGTACAGCGCGCCAGTCGCCTCGTCTGCCTGGAAGCTGCCGAGGCTTTCCGTCGCCATCTCGATGGTTTTGGAAAAGCGCTGGCCGTTTTCCATGATGTCGCGGCTCAGGCGCTCGACCTCGCGCGAGAGGCTGTCGACCTCGCGGATGCCCGTGCTGGGAAGTACGACGACGCCACTTGCGTCGGTGCCTTTCAGCGCATGCTCGAGCCGGCGCATGGGCCGCAAGATGATGAAGGCGACCAGCAGGCTGCCCACGATGCCGACGACCAGGACGGCTGCGGCGGCAATGGTAAATGCAAGCTGTATCGCGTTGGCACGCTTGTCGATCGTCGTGGTGGGGACGGTGCAGCCGATGACCCAGGTCGTGTCGTCGTAGGGCACGTTCGAGCTGAAGTTCTTGAGCGGTATGGTGTCGACGTAGTTGTTGACGCGGTCGAGCTCTAGGCTGCGGCCGTCATCTGTCGCATACTGCCACTGCAGCTTTCCCGACGAGACGCAGCCATCGAGCACGTCGTCGTTGTCGGGAGAGGCGACGCCCACAAAGTACGATCCCGATCCGTCGTCTGCAAGTTCGTCGGCCGGCAGCAGCGTCTCGAGGTAGGAGTCGGTGAGGTCGATGCCCAGCACGCCGTACACCGTGCCGTCCGAGAGCATGAGCGGGACGGAGTAGGTGATGGCGGGGCGGTCTTCTTCGAAGATGCCAGCCGAGAAGCTCCAGTACCCGAGGTCGCTCCACGAATACGCGCCCTTCGCGTGCAGCGCCTTCTCGAACGGCTCGTACAGGAACGGGTAGTACGGCGTGTCGGCGGTGGAAAAGTCGAAGCGCGCGTTCCACCCGCGGTCCGTCGCGATGCCGAGCTTGTCGATGACCGTGGCGGGGGAGCGCTCGATGAGGATATCGGAGTCGTTGCCCGTCGGCCGCGAGAGGGGGTCGAGGTCACGCAGGTAGATCCCGGGTAGGTTGCGCCGCTGCCCGCTTTCGTTGGTCTGGTCGAGGTCTTGTGTGTTGAGGACGAGGTAGGCGCCGGTCGAGCAGCTCGCGCGCATCATGTTGAGCGTCGTGTGGGACAGTTCGGCGAGTAGGGCGTCGTTGGCTGCGTCATCCTGCCCGAGTTCGTCCTTGCGTATGGCCCCGCTCTCGATCTTCTCCTCGACGATCTTGTTCGATCTGCCGACGTACTGCCCGATGTTCATCCAGTCGTTGACCATGGTGGACTGCAGGTACGTGGCGCGCGCGGAGAGCTTGCCGCTTACGATGCTGCGCGCGTTTTGGGAGGATTCCGCGGCGACGTTGGTCAGCGCGACGGTGCACAGCATGATGACGACCTCGATGGCGACGAGCGCCATGAGGGGGATGAGGACCCTGAGAAAGATCGAATGCTCGTTGCCGCGTGCGTGCTGCCTAGCCTTCATGTGCCGCCGCCTCGAGTTTCGCGAGCGTGTCGGCGTACCAGGCCTCGAAGTTCGCATCGGTTGCGTACTTTGCGACGGCGTCGGCGCGGCGCGTCCCGCCGGCCATCAGGTCGACGACGGCCTTGTGGTCTGCCTCCGCCTTGTCGGAAAGCGCGGACTCCAGCACGCGCCTGATCGACGTGCCGTTCTCGACGGGGCTCGGCGTGTACATCTCGTTGCCGTTGACGGTGCTGACCGCGGCGTCGAGCGCCTGCCGCGCGGCTTCGGTCGTGTTCTCGTCGCCGGAATACGAGACGATCTCGTCCACGTCGTTGGCGGATTTCTTGACGGGCAGGTAGCTCGTGTCGAGTGCGAACTTGGAATTGTGCTCGGGCTGCGTGAACCACTTGAGGAACTCGACTGCCGCCTCGACCTGCTTGTCGTCGGACTTCGTCACCACCATGCCGGCGCCCTGCTGCACGGCGACGCTCTTTCCGCCCTCGAATTCTGGCGCGGGGAGCATCTGCGTGTCGATGCTGTAGCGCATGGCTCCTGCGGGGGCCACCGCCGTGGGCGTGAACGAGGCGCTTGCCGAGGAGCCCACGTAGGCGATGAGGTCGCCGGTTTTCATGTCGTCGCTGCGGAAACGCCCGCTGGCGGTGTAGTAGCCGTTGAGGTAGGGGAGGTAGTAGTTGTCCCAGAGCTTGCGCGCGACATCCTTGTCGAAGTCGAGGGCGGCCGTCCCGTCCGCGTCGCGCCCGATGAGCTCGTGTCCGAGCTGCTTCGAGCCGATGATGAGGTAATTGGCCATGGCATCGCGCCCGAACAGCGCCTTGCCGTCGTCGGGAGCGGGGGTGAGCCCATCGGTCCATTCGTAGTACTTCTCGGCCGTTCGTGCGACGCCCTCGACGGTTGCCAGGGCGTCGATCGTGGCTCCGGTGGCTGCGGCGAACTTGTTCCAGTCGGTGCGGTTGAGCACCATGACCTCCGTTGCCTTGGCGATGGGGAAGATCTTGAGCTCGCCCGTCCCGTCGAGGTCGCCTTCGGCGAGGTAGCCGTCCACGTACTCGGCCTTCTCGGAATCCGTCAGGTAGCTGCTCACGTCCTGCACGATGCCGCGCTCGTCCATGCTGCGCGCGATGTCGGCGTAGGCGGGAAACATGGTGGGCACCTCGCCCGCGCCCACTTTCTTGTCGGCTGCCGCGATGACGGCGCTCTCGAGGTCGTCGAGAGAGCCTTGGCTCGTGGACTGCACCTCGACGCCGAGCTCTTTGCCGCGTGTGCGGTTGAACTCGTCCACGAGCTCGTTGAAGCTGTCGAGCTGGGTGCCGGTGTAGTAGTTCCACACCGTGACGGTGACGGGGTCGTTTGGGCTGAGCTTGCTCTGCCTCGAGGTAACGATCGCGCCGGCGCAGCCAACCAGCGGGGACGCGAGCGCGAGCACGAGCACTGCGGCAAGCGCGAGTGGTACGAGCGTCTTGGCAGCGTGCGTGCGCGTGTTCATGCGGGGTCCTTTGGTTGGATGCGGCAAGGAGCGTGGTAAGGAGCGTGGTAAGAGAAGCAGCGGGGCCCACCTTCTTGGCGGGCCCCGCGTGGCGTGTGGCTTTGCTCTGCGCTAGATCTCGTTTTTCACGACATCGAGGTTGTCGATGCGGCACGGGTAGAGCAGGTGCGGCAAGAACGCGTGCTCGCCGTAGAGCACGTCCTTGTTCGCCTCGACGTAGTCCAGGATCGGGCGCAGCTTGTCCTCGTGGTCCTTGCGGTAGGCGATGCCGATCTCGCGGCGCGCGACGTCGGCGTCGATCGGGATCTCCTGACGGTCGGCGCCTGCGCTCGTGAACATCTGCATGACCGAGGAGCTGAAGTTGCTGCGCGGCGTGTCGTCCATGTGGAGGAGGTACTCGTCGGAATCGGAACGCTGGACGCGCGACATGTCGCCGCCGCATTCGGCGTAGATGTCCTCGTACCACTGCGTGACGCCGTAGATGTCGTTGACGAGGGACAGCGGCTCGGACGCGAGGTCGTCGAGCGTGATCTTGTCCTTGGTGACGAGCTTGGAGTTGAAGGGGACGGACAGGTAGGCCTGCTCGACCTCGACGCCGAGGAACTCGAGCGGCTCGCCCTTGACTGCCCAGTGCGGGATGATGGCAAAGTCGATGCGGCCCTTCTTGAGGTCGTTGACGACCTCGCGCGAGACGCACAGCGAGACGACGAAGTTCTTTTTGGGGAACTGGGTCGCGATCTGCGGCATCATGACGAAGCAGTGCGTCGCGGCAAAGACGCCCGCGCGGATGGTGGTCTCCTGGCGCGCCATCTCCTTTTTGATGGAGTCTTCGAGGCGCGAGAAGTCGACGATGATGTGCGTGCTCGCGTCGACGAGGATCTTTCCGTAGCTCGTCAGCTCGAGGCCGTCATGGTCGTGGTTCATCAGCGGAACGCCGAGCTCTGCCTCGAGGCCCATCAAGATCTTGCTCGATTCTGCCCTGGGGAGTCCGAGCTTCTCTTCGACTTCCTGCATAGACTTGCATTCGGCCATCGCCGCGAACTGTCCGAGCTGCTGTTTTTCCATTCGGGGGTCCTTCCTCTCGTAACTCGTCCAATAGTACCGCACATCTTGGCACGAGGGGCCGTGGGTATCGGTTCACTTTGGCACGAGGGGCCGTG
>JBJEHP010000328.1:0-5152 GCA_051876145.1 Coriobacteriales bacterium
CGAGCAGGGTGTCGTCGGGATGAGTGACGAGGGTGTCGTCCAGGCGCGCGGGTGAGCCGGGAGCCGTCTGGTAGATAATGTCGGTTTCGTCGGAGCTGGCGGGTGCAGCGCTCTCGGGGTAGGCGATGACGGTCTCATCGGGATCGAGCTGTGCCGTCTCGTCTGCCGACTCGCCGGCAAGCGGGGCACCGCATGAGGTGCAGAACCGCTCCCCCTCGTTCGCGCGCTTACCGCAGTTTTTGCAATACACCGCATCCTCCTTCAGCCTGACGACCGCCGTGGCATCACATTGTAACGTCGCAAGATTACAATCTAGTGCCGACAAGCGAATCGACAACGATGCGTATACACGAGAGGAGCATCCCCAAGATGGACTATGCAGAGCTCAAGGAAGAGATGAAAAACGCGATGAAGGCGAAGGACAAAGACCGCCTCGCCATCATCCGCCAGGTCAAAGGCGACGTCGATGCCACCGTCAAGGACGAGGGCCGCGACGAGGTGACCGAGCAGGACGTGACCGCCTCGCTCAAGAGGACCTTGAAGCAGGCGCGCGAGACCCACGAGGCCTCCGTCAAGGCGGGCACCGACGAGGAGCGCACCCAGCGCCTCGCCGCCCAGATCGAGATCTTGGAGGGTATGCTTCCCGCACAGCTCGAAGGCGCGCAGCTCGAGGCATTGGTCGCGCAGACCATCGAGCAGACCGGCGCCACCTCGCTGCGTGATATGGGCAAGGTGATGGGAGCGCTCACCGCGGCGACCGACGGCAACTTCGACAAGGGCGCCGCTGCGGCGTTCGCGAAGGCAAAGCTCGGCTAGCCAGCAGTACAGGCGGGCGAGCTGGTGGAACAGCCGCCGGCTCGCAGCCCATCCGCCAATTTTTTCGAGACGCCCGTTGACCCCCGGGGCGCTAGTACTCGTACAGGTAGACTGCCACGACGGTGTTGTTCTTGACCGCCCAGACCAGGCGCTGGTCGCTGTTTCCGCTGATCTTGGTGGTCATGCCGTTGTAGAAGGGGTCGGACTCGACGGCGCTCTTCGTACCCGAGGGCGAAATCTGGAAGTAGAAGCAGCTGCTCGCCAGCGGAAGCTTGAGCGTCGTCTCCTTCACATCCGTTGTGTTGGTGTCGAGGCGGGCATCTTCCTGCGTCGGCGCCGTCTTCATCTTGCCCGCCACCGTGAAATTGCTCCCATCGCGCGAGACGGCGGTGATGCCGTCCGCGCCCAGATTGCCCGCATACCAGGTCGCGCCTTCGATGGCCTTCGCCTCGGCATCGCTCGTCTGCTGCGCCGCCTTCTGCGTCGCCTGCGCCTGGCTCTGCTTGTTCTGCTCGACCTGCTTTTTGTTCACCGCGTCCTCGTGCGCCTTGAGTGCAGCCTCGCGGTACTCGTACGCCTTGCTCTGGTCGAAGCCCGATTTGACCGCCGCGTTGTAGGCGTTCGTGACCCAGCTCTCCTGGATGTCGAGGGGCGCGACCTCGTACATCTGGATGGTGGTCTCGGAATCGTCCGTGAAGCCGTCGGAGAAGACGCCCGGGGTCTTGGCCTCCTCGACGACCGAGAAGTTGAGCTCGGTACCCGAGCCGTAGTAGATCTTTCCGTCGTTGGTGAGCGGCGACTCGCTGATCGTCGCCGTGTACGTGCCGATGAGGATTTCCGCGCCCGTGCCATCGGAGTTGACGTAGACCTCCGTGTCGACGGGCTTGCCGTCGAGGTCCGTGCCGACGACGTGCAGCGGGATGGGCGTGTCGTCGGAGCCGTAGTTCTGCAGGTTGACGGTAAAGGTCACCGCCTGGGGGCGGTGCGTGTCGTTGTACTGCACCTGCCGGTAGACGAAGTACCCCGTCGCAATGCCGATGACGAGAACGAGCACGATGACAACGGCGATGGCGATCGCGCGCGGCGCGCCAGACTGCGACTGTTCGATCATTGCGTTCGGGTCTCCTTACCTCGCTAACCTCGAGTGATGCCTGCCCATCATACCGCTCGGGCCACGCTCCGAGGGTGCGTCTCCCCGCCCTCGCACAAAATCCGCGGTACTGCCACCGTTTTCGCGCAGACGGCGCCTGGAACCGCTCAGATGAGGCTCGCGTAGTTTTGAGACTGGTGGAAGAAATGCGCGACCGTGACAACGTCGTTTTCGATCACGTACAAAAACAAGTAATTGTTGACCGGCGCCATGCGATAGCCGAGCTCTGCGAGTTCGGCAAAGCGAGAGAGCCTGTAGTTCACCGCGCCGCTCGCGATGAGCTCGAGCTGCCGAGCGTACTCGTCGAGAAAGGATGCCACGGCGGACATGCCGATGTTGGCCAAGTAATCCGTGATGGCCTCGCGTTCGACGACGGCCGTCGGCAATATTACGACTCTATAGGCCATACGCCTGTCGAGCCCTCTCTATGTCCTCGAAGGCGTCCGTGCCCTGTCCCTGAGCACGCTCGCGCTCTGCGATGGCGATGCGCGCGAGCAAATCGGCACGTGCCTGAGCCTGCTCGAGCCGGCGATAATCCGCGCTCCTGACGCACACGAACTCGTCGTATCCGTTCTTGGTCACGGTTATCGGTTCCGGCGAGGTCCTTACCAGCTCCACAAATGCAGCGGTATCTCTGAGGTCTTTGATGGGAACGCACGTAGGCATAAGAATTCTCCTCTCAAGATGGCATGATAATAGCATAATTATGCTTTCATTCACCGTAAACACTTTGCCGTTGGCAGTAGTCTGCCATCGCTGATGTGTGGCACTGCCACTCTTCTCGTGCATTTTGCGCCAAAGTTGTGGCACTGCCACCGATTTCGCGTTGTGTGCGTGAGATGTGTGGCACTGCCACGTTTCTCGCGTAGAGGGCCCGCACGCGGGCCGCGTGCGGGCCGCATGCGACAAATCCGTGTCACAGCCCTCGGGTATAATCCCTCCCCGTGACGAAAGCGAGAGACACCATGAGCATGATCAACGTAAGCAAGCAGTTCGACGACCCGACGCTCAACATGCTGCGCGCATGCCGGGCGCACACGCTGCTCTCCTACGAGGCGTACACCCCCTTTGGCGCCGACCACATCTACAAGCTGGCGCGTCTGCACTTCGACGGCATCGACCTCGACCTCACCAACGTCCACGAAGAGCTCGTACTCGGGCCGGACTACGCCGAGGAGCAGTTTGCCGTCATGGGGCTCGACCATTCGGACGCCAAAGCGATCTGGTGCCCGCCGGGCAAGCGGATCAGCGTGGTCGAAGTTGGCAGATACGTGAGCGATGTGCTCGTCGTGGTCGACACCGCGCTACTCTCCAAGGGGTCGCGCCGTCTCAACCAGCTGCGTGTCGTGCAGGCGGTCCTCTTCGAAGACCCGGCCGGAAACCTCTTGAGCTTCGACCGCGACATCTGGTCGGACGAGTACCTCACCGTGCGCACGGGAACGAGCGTGAGCACCACCACACGCGACTTTCGCGGAGACTTTGTCGCCGAGCCGCCTTACGGCTACACGTTCTCGCGCGATATACTTCGACTCTCGAGCCCGCATTCATAAGAGCCGGCTCACCCAAACAGACACGACGCGTGATCGAGACAGACATGACCATTGCACACGAACAAGAATACCAACTCAGGACAGGCGACTTCGACCGGCGCGCGGAGCTGCAGCCCTCGTCGGTGCTCGACCTGTTCCAGGACATCGCCGGCGTGAGCGCCGAGCAGACTCCCGGCATGACCGAAAAAGACATGCGCGACCGCGGCATCTTCTGGGCGGTGACACGCATCAAGTACGAGGTCGTCAAGATGCCGGTGCTCCACCAGCGCATCATCGCGAAGACCTGGCCGCTTGCCCCGACCGCGATGGGCTTCCAGCGCGAGTACCTGCTCAGCGACCTCGACGGCAACGTGCTGGTCAAGGGCAGCTCGCTGTGGATCATGATGGACTGGGAAAACCGCCAGTTCGTGAGCGCGAGAGACATCTACGACGGCCCAATGGACTTCTCGGACGAGAAGAACTTCGCCAAGGTCAAGCGCCTGAAGGACTTCGATACGCAAGACGAGCCCGTCCGGATGCGCCCCGCCTACACCGACATCGACGTCAACGGGCACACCAACAACACCAAATATGCGAACTTCGCGCTGAACGCGTGGGTGCCGGACGCGAGCGACCACATCAAGACGTTCCAGATCGACTACCGCAAAGAGGTGCGCCTCGACCAGGACATCGACGTCTTCGTCAAACGCGAGGACGGCACGGTGCTCGTCAAAGGAGTAGACGTCGAAGGCGAGCGCATGTTCTCCTGCCTGATCGAGCTCGCGTAGCGCTCCTGCATCCCTCGAGCTTGCGCAGCCCCTAGGTTCCCGCCTGCGCTAGGAAAGCCGCTGCGCTGCCGTCACGACGTGACACAGCATCACGCTCGTCGTGACCGCGCCCACCCCGCCGGGCACGGGCGTGATCGCACCCGCGACCTGCGCTGCGCTCTCGGTGTCCACGTCGCCGACCATCTGGCCATCGACGAAGTTGATCCCCACGTCCAAGACGACTTGACCGGGTGCAAAGTACGCGGCATCAAGCAGCCTGGCGTGACCGACGCACGCGATGACGATATCCGCGCCGCGCGTGAGCTCCGCGAGGTCGGCCGTATGCGAGTGCGCAATCGAGACCGTTGCGTTCCTGTCGAGCGCGAGCATCGCCACGGGCTTGCCGATGACGAGGCTCCTCCCGACGACCACGACGCGCGCGCCGTCGAGCGCGATGCCGTAGTGGTCGAGCACCTCGATGCACGCCTGCGCGGTGCAGGGCGCAAAACCCTCCCCCGTCCCGGTGAAAACGCCGGTCAGCGATGCGGGCGTTGCCGCGTCGACATCCTTGGCAGGAGAAATCGCCTCGCAGGCGGCCTTTTCGTCGAGCTGCGCCGGAAGCGGGCGGAACAGCAAGATGCCGTGAACCCGTGCATCATCGTTGAGCGCGGCGATCTCTGCGAGCAGCGCCTCTTGGTCGGCCTGCTCGTCGAGCACGACGCGCCGCACCTCAACGCCGACCTTCTCCGCGCGCCGCATAACGCTGCGCTCGTACGCAACATCGTCGGGGCGCTCTCCCACGCGCACGATACCGAGCGTTGGAACAATGCCGCGCCCTCGCAGCTCTTGCGCCAGTTCGAGCGTCTTCTCGTCGAGCGCCTGCGCAACCG
>JBJEHP010000329.1:0-5094 GCA_051876145.1 Coriobacteriales bacterium
GTCACGAGCGCGCCGGAGGGCAGAAAGTCCGGGCATACGAGCAGCGAGGCGGCAGAGGTCCCCAGGCAGATGAGCAGGCCGCGCTGCCCGATGGGGCAGGCGGGCGTGACGCGTCCGGAAAGCGTCACGTAGGTGGCGCAGCTCACGGCAGCCGCAAGCGCGCAGACGATGCCGAACGCGTTGAGCTGCGCGAGGTCGATGCGGTACATGCCGCTCGCGAACACGGTCGCGACGACGATGGCGACGGCCGCCAGCACTTCGGCTGCCGTGGGCTTGCGATGGTCGAGCAGCATCTGGATGGGGATGCCGATCCACGTGAACTGGAACAGCAAGGTGAGCGCCACCGACGCGGGCAGCACCGACATCGCGAAGCAGTAGAGCGTCGACGTCGCGCAGGTGACAAGTCCGAGCCCGACCAGCTTGGCGCTGTCGCGCCACCCGATGCGTGCCCACTTCTTCCCAAACGCGGCCTGGACGAGTACGACCAGCGCGAACAGCGCGGCCGAAACCCAGCCCTGCGCCGCGACGACCTGCTCGAACGTGTAGCCCGCCGCATAGGTGAGCTTGTAGGTGGTGGCCATGAAGCCATAGCACGCCCCGCCGATGAAGACCTCGGGGGCGGCGAGACGTGGTGTACCTGCTTGAGACATGCGAACTCTCTTTCTTCTCTCGCGACAAAAAACGCCGCGCAGCCCTTGAGTGGTTGCGCGGCGAAAAGATGACAGAATCTGCCCGGAAAGCACCGTGTATCGTTTAATCGAGTACGAAAGTACCAAACGCCCCGCTGCCCGTCAACAGACGCACGCTGCCCCCTTGCTGCCGTGCGCGTCGGCGCTCCACCTCTCGTGCGCGCTCTCTTGCCGATGAACCAAAAGAAGCGACGGCTTATTAGTCACGATTTGAGATAATGCAAGCATGCAACTGTCGCGGCGTTGGCTGTCGTCTGGGGACATTGCGTGAACGCGGCAGACAGATCCTACCGTTTGGGAGAGAGGGAGGGCTTACATGAAGCGTTCTGCATGGAAAAAGCGGGTGAAGCTGGCGGGAGCCCTGATTGCGGCGGGCCTGCTGTGCGCCTTCGCGCTGAGCGCGTGCGGGCAGGCATCCAACTCGGATTCTTCGGCCAAAGACGCGTCGAAGTCCTCTAACGGGCTCGAGATCTTGTTCGAGCAAGACGACGGCCTCATCAACAACTACTCCCTCATCGCGGTCAATCCCAAGGCGCCGTTCGTGGATGCCGACGGCAAGGCCGTGAGCGATGTCAAACTCAACGCGACGGGCGCGCAGGCGTTCATCGACTGGATGCTGAGCGACGAGGGCATCGAGCTCGCTAAGAACTATGGCGTCGACACCTACGGCCAGGCGCTGTTCAGCATCAAGGACAACGCCCCGCACTACACGGGCGACATCCCCAAGGCTACCGACGAGACCAAGACCGTGCGCCTGTCCACGACCACATCGGTCAACGATTCGGGCCTGCTCGACGCGCTGCTGCCGACCTTCGAGAACGAGTACGGCTACAAGGTCGAGGTCTACTCCGCCGGCACGGGCAAGGCCATTGCCAACGCCAAGAACGGCAATGCCGACGCCATCCTCGTGCACTCGAAGTCGCAGGAAGAATCCTTCATCAAAGACGGCTTTGCCTACACGCTGCCCGGCCTTGACAGCGAGCGCCTGACCTACATGTACAACTACTTCGTGCTGTGCGGCCCTGCCGACGACCCGGCGGGCGTGAAGGACGCGAGCTCCGCCAAGGATGCGTTTGCGAAGATCGCCGATTCCAAGAGCAAGTTCGTGTCGCGCGGCGACAAGTCCGGCACGCACACCAAGGAAGTGTCGCTGTGGCCCGAGAGCCTCGGCATCACGACTGACGCCGACAGCGTCGCCAACTACACCGACTGGTACATCTACTCGAACGCCGGCATGGGCGATTGCCTGACCATGGCCAAGGAGCAGGGCGCCTACATCCTCTCGGACAAGGCGACGTACCTCTCGTTCACGGCAAACCAGAACTAGCGCGGGAAGAAAGCACGCATGGGGTCGGCATTCGCGCAAGCGCTACAGCTCATCGCGACGGGCGACCCCCTGCTGCTGCAGATCATCGGCGTCACGCTGCGCATGAGCCTGACCAGCTCGGCGGTGGCGCTCGTCTTGGGAGCCCCGTGGGGCGTGCTCCTCGCGTTTGGGCACTCGAAGTTCAACTCGGCGCTCATCGTGGTGAACCGCACCCTCATGGGGCTGCCGCCGGTTGTGTGCGGCCTTCTGTGCTACCTCATGTTCTGCGGCGTCGGGCCGCTGCGCTTCCTGCAGCTGCTCTACACGGTCGAGGGCATGATCGTGGCGCAGGTTATCCTCGTCACGCCCATCGTCGCCGGCACCATCGAGGCATACGCGCGCCCGCTGGTGGCGCCCGTGCGCGAGACGGGCATCGGGCTGGGCATGCCGCGCCGCCGTATCCTCAAGCTGATGATCGGGGAGTGCCGCTACCAGGTGTTCACGAGCTACCTTCTGGCGCTAGGCCGCGCATTGGCCGAGGTCGGGGCCGTGTCGATGGTGGGCGGTGCCATCGCGTACAAGACCAACGTCATGACGACGGCCATCATGATGTACACGAACCGCGGCGACTTCAAGATGGCCATCGCGCTCGGGCTCATCTTGGTGGGGCTGTTCTTCCTCATCAACATCGTCGCCCACGTGCTGCAGACGAGGGTGGGCGAATGAGAATCGACAGGCTCATCGTGCGCTACGGCGACGTCACGGCGCTCGACATCGACGGGCTCATGCTCGAGCGCGGCACGAGCTACGCGGTGATCGGCGCGAACGGCTGCGGCAAGAGCACGCTCGTACGCTGCATCGCCGGGGTACTCGCGCCGACGTCCGGCGCCGTCGTGCCCGACCCGGGCGACCGCGTCCGCTACATGCCCCAGCGAAGCTACGCCTTCTACGGCAGCACGCGCGCCAACGTGCTGCTGGGCGCCGATACCGTGCCGGAGGCCGCCGGGCGCGCCGAGGAGCTGATGGAGGCGCTCGACCTCTCCGCGCTCGCGCAGCAGAAGGCCAAGCGGCTTTCCGGCGGACAGACCGCGCGCATGGCGCTCGCGCGCACGCTCGTGGGGCCGGGGACCTGGCTGCTGCTGGACGAGCCGACCGCCGCGCTGGATGGCGAGTCCATGCTCAAGGCCGAGCGACTCGTGCAGGAGTACCGCGAGCGCCACAACGCGGGCGTCGTCTACATCACCCACTCGCTCAAGCAGGCGGCGCGTGTTTCGGATATGCTGATCTTCATGGAAGGTGGGCGCATCGTCGAGATGGGGCCGACCATGCAGCTGCTCGACAACCCGCAGACGCCGTCGCTCGCGCGCTTTCTGGAGCTGTTCGGCTCGTAGCGGCGCGGCCATGTCTTAGAGGGTGGGGGAGGATTCGATGAAGACGGACGAGCGCCTCGCGCGCGTGACCAGGCTCGTGAACGCCGGTGTGGCGGCGCTGCTCGTGGTGGCGTTTCTGGGGCACGCGCTGTTCGTCTCGGCGGCGGGCGTGGACGCGGCGTCCCGCGCGCCCTATCCGCTTCTGTACTGCCTGCTCGCGCTCGTGGCAGTGCACATCGCGCTTTCCGTTGCGACGACGGTGCTCATGTGGAACGACACCGTGCGCCCTCCCAGCGAGAAGAAGAAGCGCCACCAGGTGCTCAAGTGGGTGACGGGTACAGTCGTGCTCGCCGTGCTGTGCGTGCACGTGGTGCACCCCGCCGCCGCCCCCGTTGTCACCTGGACGGCGTCGGCCGTGCTGCTCGCGGCGTTCGTGTGGCATGGCTGGACGGGCATGAAGAGCCTCGCGCGCGATCTGCGCGTGCCCGGAAAGGCAAAGGTGCCGCTGCGCATCGCCCTCGTCGCGCTTGCCCTCATCGCGTTTTTCGTCATGATCGCCGCGCGGCTCTAGCGCGCGACCAGCCGCTGCGTGCGGCAGCGCCGCATCTAGTTCGCAAACGGCAGCTCGTCGACCGAGCCGTCCAGAAGGTCGATCATCATGAGGCGGTTGCGGACAGGCTCGCCGCGCCCGAGCAGCACTTTGGCAGCCTCGGCCGCCATGATGCTTGCGGTGGTCGCCGCCGTGAACGGCAGGTTGCCAAGCTTGAGGTGCTGGCTCACGTCGCCTTCGCCCACCGAGCCGTAGATCTCCACAAACGATACGTCGCCGGGAAACACCGTGCACACCTGCCCGAACCAGCCGGCGATGGCACCGTACACGAGCACGGTGCCCGCGTGCTGGCACGCGCGCGCCAGCGTGAAGCGCGCCTCGAAGTTGTCCAGGCAGTCGATGACGCAGTCGGCGCCCTCTATGAGCGCGCCCGCGTTGCCCTCGTCGACGAGCGTGCTTTGGGGCTCGACGGTCACGAGGGGGTTCACCGCCTGCACGCGCGCGGCGGCTGCCTGCGCCTTGTCTTGCCCGAGCGTCTCTTGCGTGGCGAGTATCTGCCGGTTGAGGTTGCTTTCCTCGAACGTGTCGCCGTCGACGGCGCGCAGGTGCCCCACGCCCAGGCGCGCGAGCTCCTCTATGCAGTAGCCGCCCAGCCCGCCGCAGCCCACGACCACGACGCGCTTGTCGGCCAAGGTGGCGCACTCGCCTTCGCTAAGGGAGTGCAGGTTTCTGTTGTAGCGGGCGGGTACGGACATGGTTCCTCCTTGACGTGCGCGGGGCGTGACGGCTGCGCCGCCACACCCCGTGTCTGCTTGCTTTTCCCGTTAGCCTGCGGGCCCTCTCACGAAAGGCGGTAGGCGGGCATCATCTCGTCGGCGATTAGCTTCTTGCGGCACTCGTCGCACAGCGTGGGCACCTCGTCGAGGCCCGCGCGCTTGGCGGCATGCGCCACCGATTCCGCCGTGCCCATGACGGCGCCGCACCTCTTGCACTTGACGAGCTCGAACGTGCGGTTCCAGATCGTGCGCGTGTCGGTCGTCTGTGTGTAGGGTATCGCCTCGGTGGGGCAGACATTCGCGCAGCTCAGGCAGCCCACGCACGAAGACGACGGGTCGCCGTAGGGGGTGTTGACCATCTTGTCGACGCCGCGGTTGACGGTCGAGATGGCGCTCGTCCCCA
>JBJEHP010000330.1:0-5085 GCA_051876145.1 Coriobacteriales bacterium
AAAATACAGCGAGCTGAGGCAAACTGGAGAGAGTTTTCAACTATTGAGTGGGAATAACCTTTCGAGGCCGCAAGCGCATATTTCCCCAGCTAGGTACGATAAACCCCTGCCCTGATTTACCCTAGTCCGCGCGCTCGCTAGTCCGCGCGCCGGTACGCCGTCGCTCGGGCTGCGCCCACCTTCTCGATGTAACCTTCTGCTTGCAACTTCTGGAGAACGCGCTCTGCCGTGCGCCTGCTGAGCGTCGGGTTGTCGTCGAGAATCTGTCGCTTGGTAACCTCACCCGCGAGATTGGCGAAGTAGGCTCTCAGAACGTCTTCGCCTTTGCCCCCGGAGGACAGCAGCGCGATACGCGCGTCAAGATCTGCGTAGCATGCGGCCATGACGCCCAGCATGTACGTGACGAATGGCGCGTAGTCGCTCTTGCCCTCCGCCCAGCCAGCGGAGCTTGCGGCGAGGGCCTCGTAGTAGGTTCCCTTGGTGCGCTCGATTTCTGCCTCGATGGAAATGTACTTGCCGACTTCGTAGCCGCTTCGGTAGGTGAGCAGCAGTGTGAGCAGCCGGCTCATACGACCGTTGCCGTCGTTGAAGGGGTGAATGCTCACGAAATCGAACACGAAGACGAGGGATACGAGCAGCGGGTCGTAGGTGCCGTCCTTCGTCCACTTCGCGTACTCCTCGCAGATGCGCTCGATTGCAGAAGGCGTCGCCACCGCGCTCGTCGGGACGAAGCGGGCGAGCATCCTCCCGTCTTCTGCGCGCTCGGCGATGACGTTGTCGGAATCCTTCCAGCGACCCGCGAACGAGGCATCTTGGAAACGGTAGAGGTCGCGGTGCAGCTGAAGGATGACCCCGGGAGTAACGGGGATGGAGTCGTGGTCCTCGTGGATCATGTCGAGCACGTAGCGGTAGCCCGCAATCTCGCGCTCATCTCGGTTCTTGGGCTCGACCTTGTGCTCCATGAGCTCGTGCAAGCGTACCTCCGATGTGGATATATTCTCGATGCGGTTCGACGCGCCCGTGCTCTGGATCTTCGCGACCTCGCAAAGCCTTTCCAGCACGGCAGGCTGCAGCGATTTGTAGAGCTCCTGCCTGCCACGGCGCTCCCTCACGTTGCCCAGGGCTGACACGACTTCCGGCACCATGAGACTCTGGAGGACGCCTTCGTAATCGAACTGTGCCATCTCTGTATCCTCGCCATTTCTTAATTATCTTAGCCATATACCATATAAATGGCTATTATATATGAGAAATGGCTAAGATACCATGGTCTTACGCCTTGGTTGGAAATGGCGTCTGCACGATTGATGACGAGGCCCGTTCTTGGTAGCCAGCTGACCACCATCCCGGGGTTTCGGAAAACGTTTCCGCTGGTCAGGGCGTTTACTCCCCATCACTGGCTACCAGTGTGGTAGCCACTTTTCGGCTACCAACTGGCTACCACCCGAAGGCGCAAGAATGTGTGGTTTCGCCGGACGCGGCAGCACGGGCTGACACGAGATGGACAAGGGAGCGCCGCTCGGAAAAGCGGGAACTATTGAGTGGGAGTGAATTGGGCCTTCGTTCCGTCGAGTTGCAAGCCTCCCCTCTAGTGGCGGTGGTTAGCATCTGGTGGTGGGAATAGGACAAAGCCACCGGAAATTTCGATGAGTGGAATTCGTCGACCGGCCCCGAATTCAAGCGATTTCGGGGCTTCTCTTACCCTCATTGAGCTGCGGAAATACCCTCAACGCCTGTTCATAGCGTACGCAGGATGAGATCAGTTGGCGCCAGTTGGGACTCGTCCCGAAAACGTGCCAATGCTAACGGAATGATTTCATCGCGTTTTTCGGTCACGGCGCCATCTTGGGGCCCTGCGTGTAGTCACCATGCAGCCACCCATCCTCTCGGCGCTCCGATTCCGCGTATGCGCAGGTAGGAGCGAAAAGTGACAAACCTCCCGAAAACCGGGGCGAAGCTCGTCGAATCGGGCGACGCGGAGATGATGAGAGCGTTCTCCGGCAAGCTCGCCGAGCTGCTCAAACAATACTACGTTGTGGGAAGCATGCCCGAAGCGGTGAACGCCTGCGTTGCCGAGCGCGATGTACGCGCCGCCCGAACCGTCCAGCAGGAAATCCTCAGCGGATATGCGAGCGATTTCGCCAAGCACATCCCCTCGCGTCTGCTCGCACGTACCATGCTCGCCTGGGAGTCGATACCGCGTCACCTCTCCCAGGAGAACAAGAAGTTCATCTTCGGACAGGTGCGCAAGGGTGCTCGTGCGGCAGACTTCGAGGAGAGTCTCGCTTGGCTTGAGCAGGCGGGCCTCATCTACAAGGTGCGCCGCGTGAGCAAGCCGCATCTACCGCTCTCGAGCTTCTGCAGCATGAATACGTTCAAGGTGTTCCTGGCTGACGTGGGGCTGCTCGGTGCAATGAGCGGCTTGGAGCCACGAGATATCGTCGACGGGAACAAAGTATTCACCGAGTTCAAGGGCGCGCTCACCGAGCAGTACGTCTGCCAGCAGCTCGTCTCCGAATGCGGCCTCGCGCCCTACTACTGGTCGGCGGAGAACTCCTCCGGGGAGATCGACTTCCTGGTCCAAGACGGCAGCTCCGTGTTCGCCATCGAGGTCAAGGCGGAGGAGAATCTGCGCGCCAAGAGCCTGCGCGCGTTCAAGGGCGCCCACCCCGAGGTGAACGCGGTGCGCTTCAGCCTCTCCGGCTACCGCGAGCAGGACTGGATGCGCAACGTGCCGCTCTATGCCATCTCGTGCAAAGGGCTTTGGGGGTAGCTGAGATACAGGAGGTTGTTATGGCAAGCAGTGCTGAGTACCTGGAATTTGTGTTGGACCTGCTGCGGGACGTTCCGGCGGTCACGCAAAAAAGGATGGTGGGCGAATACCTAGTTGCGATAGCTTTCAACTAGTGCACTGTAGTGGACAGAGTCGTCTGAATTATTGGGAATCGCGAAACGCAAGAGAGCCCTGACGGACATAGTCGCAAGCTGCAACGGCTCCATCGCCTCGTCCACGGCCAGGGTGCGCCGGACGCCCAGCTGGTAAGAGACTACGTGCAGAGCGACGGTTGCGACCCCGTGGAACTTGCGTAACGTAATGGGCTTCCCCGCTTCCCGAATGCGCGAAAACCTGTTCGCGAAAGAAGCCATCCATCTGCACGGCTCACCAAGATGAATGCCGGTCAACCGCGCAATCATCCATCGTCTATGCCCTAAATTGTAGATGTCTGATAAACAAGCCAAATGAAAGGACACGCTGACGCGTTCGAAGAGCTTTCCAAGTGAGCACATCAGCCTTTACCAGCGAAGAGGTTCCTGCCATCCACGCGACGTCCAAAAGATGCGCGCACTATCCAAGACGCCTCACGATGCGCGCGGGAACGCCGGCGACCACGCAGTTGTCAGGCACATTCTTGGTCACGACGGCCCCTGCCGCGACGACGACGTTGGAGCCGATGGTCACACCGCCCAAGATGGTGCAATTGCCGCCAATCCAGACGTCGTCTCCGACGGCTATCGGCTTCGAAACCGCCAGGCGGTCGCGGCGGCTCTGCGGATCCAGGGGGTGCCCGGTCGTGGCAATGAGCGTACCAGGTCCCACCATGCAATAGTCTCCAAAGGTGACGGGTGCGCCGTCGAGTACCGTCACGTTGAAGTTGGCGGTGAAGCGTCTGCCTACCCGGATGTTCTTGCCGTTATCGCAGTGGAATCCCGGCTGTATGTCCAGCTCGGGACCTGCTTCGCCCAGGATTTCGCGCGCGGCAGCATCGCGCTCGGCCGTATCGAGCGGGTCTACGGCTGCAAGGCGTGCGCACCGCGCCGAGGCCGTGTCTTTCATCGTCACCAGCTCAGCGTCATCGTAGCGGTACGCAAGCCCCGCTTTCAGCTTCTCCATCTCGGTCATGGCGATGCCGTCCATAATGCCTGTTCCTTACTCGATGATGTCCACGATTTCGCCCATGAAACGGTCGTGCACACCCATGGTCTGGTAGTGCTGCTCCATGACCCATGCGGGAAGGGCCTGCGGGTCTATCGGCTGCTGGAAGATCTTCTTGCACACGATGGTGAGCGTCGCCTCCTCGAAGGTCACACCGTGCTCGATGGCCTTGGGCGTGAGCTTGGTGAGCGCCACCTTGTCGCCGTCTCGGCCCGATTTCGTGCCCAGTATCTGCAAATCGTCCTTATGCTCGGGGCCGAACAGGCTCACCACGAAGTGGTCGCTGTCCTGCATGTAGCCATAGGTATGGCGGCTCGGAACCACGTAGACGCTCACGACAGGCTTCCACCACATCGTGCCCGCCTCGCCCCAGGCGATCGTCATCGTGTTGTAGTCCCCGATGCCGCCCGCCGTGAGCAGCCCCCAATCGTCGGCCAAGTGCTCGATGATCTGCTCCTGCGCTTCCTTGATATCCATTCCACATCCTTTTCTCTTGGAACCATGCGGCACATGGTAGGGCGTGTAGGAGCCAGACGCAGTCTCGTAATCTTAGGAATACTATGGCATATCCTCATATTTCGAGCTTATGAGTCTTTGCTAAAATATTGGTAAAGTCATGGCATATTCTAAGATTCGAGGTCGAAATGGCTTTTCTCGAGGGAAACGGATTCGGCACGCCCGAGAACACGCAGGCAAGGCTTTCCTACCTCTCCGAGTCGATGGACATCCTGGCAGCCCGCTTCGCCGGGTACGACATGGTCTACACGCCTGCACCCAACGCGCCGAGCGAGGCCTATTTCCCCTGGTACGGACGAGATGACGAGGAGATTATGGTGTGCGTGTTCCGGGGAGGGCGTATCGAGGAATCGTTTCACCGACAGGACTTTTTCTTCTTCAACTACGCTTGGAGGGGCGACTACGACACGCTGAGCTTCCAGCGCGACAATCTCGTGACCATCAGGGAAGGTGAGCTCTACCTCGGGCAGCCCTTCACGGGCTATGCGCTGCGTGGCAACCCCCGCGAAGAGGCAACCATCGTGGGCGTGCTCATCCGCAAGGAGACCTTCTACGAGTCGTTCATGCCCGTGGCTGCGGGCACGCGGCTGCTCGATTTCTTCGTGGACCCACTGACCAATCCGTCCGCCGAGCAG
>JBJEHP010000331.1:0-5040 GCA_051876145.1 Coriobacteriales bacterium
GTCGAGACGTAGAAATGCTGCGCAGTCGTAGAGAAGTTGAGCGTGTTCGCCAGGTGGGCGAATTCCTTGAGATGGTCGATGTTCATGTGCAGCTCCTTGACGCTCGTGCCCTCCGCGGCAAAGGCCGCCCGAAACGGCAGCCTCCTGCGCGTATCCCAATTCTAGGTGGCGATCACCTGAACTGGCTGATGTCCTGCTTCAAATCCTGCGTGTGGTAGTCCACGTGGTCGTCCTTGCAGACCTCGAACACGCCGCTCACAAAGCTGACGGCCTCGTCCGTCTCCACGACGGGAACCGCCACGCCCTCATCCGCCCCGGCGCTCGGCTCGATGCGCTGCTCGTTGTTGTTGACGAACGAGACCATGTTGAAGCCCGCTTGGGCAAGCCAGCTCACGAACTGCTTGCGCTCGGGCGCGCTTTGCACGGCGTTGCCGAGACGGCGCGCCTGCTCACGCACCTCCTCGTCGCGCGGGCGCGTGGCGAGCACGCCGTTGTAGACGAGGATCCCGCCGGGTTTGAGCAGGTAGCTCATGTTCTTGAGCGCGAGCTTGGGATCGAAGAGCAGGTTGAGCACGGAGTTGACATAGACGACGTCGAAGCTCTCGGGCTCAAGACCGCTTTGCGCGAGCGTCTCGGGATACGAGCACACGAACTGCATGGCGTCGGGGGAAACCCCGCCCTTTTGCGCGGCGCGCTCGACGCCTGCCTTGGCTTCCTCGATGAAGTCCGCACGCCAGTCCACGCCCACGGCAAGCCCCTTGGGGCCGACCAGTTCCGCGAGCTTGTAGACCCCCTTGCCGCGGCGGCACCCCAGGTCGATCACGCGCCGGGAGCGGGGGCTGTTCGGGAACTGCTTCTCGCAGCGTGCGTCAAGACCGCCCCGCACTGGAAGCTGTTCATAATAGTGTTCGAGAGTACTGATATCCGCAGGCATGTCCTGCCCTCCTTTTTTGCACACGCGCCGGCGCCGCCGCAGGCGGGCACCGGGCGTCCTCGTTGTTCTTGCAATGATTATAGTCTCCCCCGCTCGTGCGCTCGGCCCCACGCCCAATCGACGTGCATTAACCCCTCAAGCTGCGTTAAACTACCGCTTCGTCAAACAAACCCGCTAGGGAGAGGAACCACATGGCGAGGAAAATCATCCTCGACAGCGACCCAGGCCATGACGACGCCGTCGCCATCCTGCTTGCCGCCGGGAACCCCAACATCGACCTGCTTGCCGTCACCACCGTCGGCGGCAACCAGAGCCTCGACAAGGTCACCTACAACGCCCGCGCCGTGCTCGAGAAGGCGCACCGCACCGACATCCCGGTTTACGCCGGTTGCGACCGCCCGCTCGTCCGCCCGCAGGAAGTCGCCGCCTCCATCCACGGCGAGACCGGCCTCGACGGCGTCGAGCTGCCCGTGCCGACCCGCCCGCTCGAGGACATGCACGCGGTCAACTTCATCGTGAAGACCATCATGGAAAACGAGCCCGGCACCATCACGCTCGTGCCCACAGGCCCGCTCACCAACATCGCGATGGCCGTGCGCATGGAGCCCCGCATCGTCGAGCGCGTCAAGGAAGTCGTCCTCATGGGCGGTGGCTACCACGTCGGCAACTGGAGCGCCGTCGCCGAGTTCAACATCAAGGTCGACCCCGAGGCAGCGCACGTCGTCTTCAACGAGTCGTGGCCCGTCACCATGGTCGGCCTCGACCTCACGCACCAGGCGCTGTGCACCCCCGCGGTGCAAAAGCGCATCGAGGGCGTCGGCACCGACCTCGCGCAGTTCGTGAGCGGCCTCATGGACTTCTTCCGCAAGACCTACCAGGACAACCAGGACTTCGTCGACCCGCCGGTCCACGACCCCTGCACCGTCGCCTACCTCATCGACCCCACGGTCATGACGACGCGCCGCTGCCCGGTCGACGTCGAGCTCACCGGCACGCTCACCACGGGTATGACCGTCGCAGACCTGCGCGGCCCGGAGCCCTCCGCCGAAGAGTGCCACACCCAGGTTGCCGTCAAGCTCGACTTTGACAAGTTCTGGGATCTCGTCACCGACGCCATCGAAAGGATTGGTTAGTACCAATGTCTGAAAGCACCACCCCAAAGACCGACAACGGCGGAGCGGCAAGCATCGCCGCGCTCATGGCGGCCCTGCTCGTCGCCATCTTCGCCTTCCAGCTCAACGCCTCGATGCTCTCGCCCGCGCTCGTCACGATGCAAAACGAGCTCAACACGACGGCAGACGCCATCGGGCTCACGCAGACGGTGTTCTTCACCGCCGCGGCGCTGTTCTCGCTGTTCCTCCCGCGCCTCGCCGACCTCAAGGGCCGCAAGAAGGTCCTGTCCGGCATGCTCGCGCTCACGGGCATCGGCTGCCTCATCTCGGCGATCGCGCCCAACGTGACCGTCCTCATGATCGGCCGCATCTTCCAGGGCGTCGCGGGCCCCGTCGTCCCGATGTGCCTGATCATCTTGCACCAGCGCGTGACCGAGGAGAAGCGCTACACGCGCCTCATGTCGATTCTGACCTCCGTCAACGGCGGCATCGCGGGCGTCGACGCCATCCTCGGCGGCTGGCTCGCCGGCACGTTCGGCTTCCGTTCCGTCTTCATCGTGATGGCCGTCATCGCGGCGCTCGCCGTCGTCTTCGTCGTGCTCGCCGTGCGTGAGAGCACCGCAGAAGACACGCCCAAGATGGACTGGGCCGGCGCCATCACGCTCGGCATCGCGTTTCTTGCCGCGTACCTGGCCATCAACGAGATCGAGAAGCTGGCGGGCGCCAACTGGATCTTGGTCGTCGTGCTGATCGTCATCGCGGCCGTCTTCTTCGTGGTGTTCTGGCGCCATGAGGGCAGTACTGCCGCACCCATGGTCTCGACGCACTACATGAAGCAGCGCCGCACCTGGGGCCTGCTCGTCACCACGCTGCTCACCATGACCGGCGTCTTCGCCATCATGAACGGCGTCGTCCCCGCCATCGCGCAGGACACGACGCTGTGGGGCGGCATGAGCGCCTCCACTGTCTCGTTTGCGACGCTCACCCCGTACGCGCTGCTCGGCCTGGCGTTTGGCCCGGTCGCCGGCGTGCTCGCGAGCAAGTTCGGCTACCACGTCGTGCTGCGCGCGGGCCTCGTGGTGACCATCATCGGCGCGCTGTTCGGCATCTTCGTGGCCAACAACCCGAGCATCGCCGCCCTCGTCGTCATCTCCGTTGTGCTCGGCATCTCCTACGCCGGCACCGCCAACATCATGCTCAACGGCCTGGGCATCGTGCTCTCGCCGAAGGACAACCCCGGCTACCTGCCCGGCATGAACGCCGGCGCCTTCAACCTGGGCGCAGGTCTCAGCTTTGCCGTGCTGTACGCCGTGATGAACAGCTTCACCGTGTCGGGTGGAGCTGCCGCAGGCTACGCCGCGTCCCTCGTGGCGGGCGCCGTCCTGGTTGGCGCTGCCCTGCTGTGCTCCTTCCTCATCCCCAAAGAGGAAGACGCCGACAACAGCTAGACTGCCAACGGCTAGAATCTAAAGCGAAGGCTTATCTGTCGTGGCGGGGGCTTCATGCTCCCGCCACGCTCGTAGATGGCAGGCCCACCTGCCGCGCGCCCTCATAAAGGCGCGTCTGTTTGACCGGAAGAAAGACTGGGAACCGTCATGCAAGACCACAAGGTAATCGTATTCGGAAGCCTCAACATGGACCTCTCCATCGAGTGCCCCCGCGTGCCGCTGATCGGCGAGACGATGCTCGGCAGCAATTTCTTCACCAACCCCGGCGGCAAGGGCGCCAACCAGGCCGTGGCCGCCGCCAAGCTCGGGGCAACGGTGCACATGCTCGGTGCCGTGGGCGACGATGCCTTTGGCGACCAGATGATCGCCTCGCTGGCCGAGGCAGGCGTCAACTGCGAGCGCATCGCACGAGTCCCCGAGTGCCCCACCGGCGTCGCGATGATTGAGCGCATCGCGGGCGACAACTGCATCGTCGTGGACTCGGGCGCCAACATGCGCCCCACCGCGCAGTTCGTCCGCGAGGGGCTCGAGGAGGTCGCACAGCCCGGCGATATCTTCCTGACGCAGCTCGAGTGCGATTTCGAGGAGACCATGGCATCGCTTCGCATGGCACACGACGCGGGGCTCACCACGGTCATCAACCCGGCGCCGGCGCGCGAGCTGCCGCTCGACATCTACCCCTACCTCGACATGGTCGTCGTGAACGAGACCGAATGCGAGGAGCTCACGGGCATCTACCCGTCCGATGACGCGAGCTGCCGCCTTGCCATGGAGAAGTTTCTCTCGCGAGGCGTGCGCTGCAGCGTGGTCACGCTGGGCGAGCGCGGCTCCGCCCTGCTCACCGCCGGGCCCGACGAGATGCTCAGGTCCATTCCACCGCAGGTCACGGCCATCGACACGACCTGCGCAGGCGACACCTACATCGGTGCCCTCGTGGCCGCGCGTGCCAACGGCACCGCCGCGCAAGACGCCATGCGCCTCGCGACCCGCGCCTCCGCGCTGGCGACTACCCGCGTGGGCGCGCAGCAGTCCATCCCGACGCTCGCCGAGGCAAACTCCCTCGAATAGGGCGCACGCAGGCAATCCCCTTGCACGAGATGAGTGGCACTGCCACGCATCCCGTACGTTTTGCGCGAAAGTTGTGGCACTGCCACGCATCTCGTGCACGCCGCGCCAAAACAGTGGCACTGCCACATTTCCCGTGCGGGGAGCGAGGGCGCGCGTGCTATCAGCGCCTCGGGCGCCTCAGTACTGGTAGATGGCAGAGCCCATATCGTCTTCGTACTCGTGGGTAAGGAAGTTGCGCATGCGGAACCTGACGCAGCTGGTCCACACGGTCACTTCCCAGCCCAGCGAACCGTACTGGTTGATGTCGCCGTTGCCCGAGGTGTCGCCATCCGGGTCCAGCACGCAGTACGCGATTGAGCCGGTGCCCACGTACAGCGGGCCCTCGTGCTCGAGCTGCACTGTATCGGGCATCGCGTGGGTATGTCCCGTGAAAAAGACGACGTTGTCGTGCTTGCGCAGGTGGTTGTGCAGGTTCTCG
>JBJEHP010000332.1:0-4967 GCA_051876145.1 Coriobacteriales bacterium
CGCATGGGAGCGTGTCGAAGTCGCGGATGATCTTCGCGTAGACCTTCTTGGCCTCGCGCAGCGAAAGCCCGCACTCGTTTTCTTTCATCCAGTCCATCCACTTGCGGAACAGCCTGTTCGCGCTGCCGGGCTCGGCCTCGTACGGGCGCACGCGGTACAGGCACATCATCAGAAGGTCGCCCACGAGCAGCGCCGGGACGGCGGTCTTGAGCATCTGCGGCGTGACCGAGAAGCCGGAGTTGCTCTCGCCTGTGTCGTTGAAGGCGAGGCTGATGACCGGCACCTGGTCCAGGCCGGCGTCGTGCAGGCCCTTGCGGATGAGGCTGATGTAGTTGGTCGCGCGGCACCCGCCGCCGGTCTGGGTGATGATGAAGGCCGTCTTGTCCATGTCGTAGCGCCCGGACGTCGCCGCTTCCATGATCTGGCCCGTGACCAGGATGGACGGGTAGCAGATGTCGTTGTTGACGTACTTCAGGCCCGCATCGACCGCGCCCGGGTCAACGGACGGCAGAAGCTCGAGATTGTAGCCGTAGTGGTGGAAGATCGGCACGAGCAGCTCGAAGTGGATCGGCGACATCTGGGGTGCGAGGATGGTGTACTCGCCCGATTCCTGCATTTCCTTCGTGTACTCGACGCGCGGGAACTCGGTCGAGGCCGCCACGCGGTTGGGCTCGAACTCGAAGGTCGGGTTGCTCTCGCACGACTGGCACGCGGTGTCCAAGATCTCGCGCCGCGCGGCATCTTCGCCCTGCGGCGTGCCGTCGGCCTTCTGCTTGAGCGCCGCAAGCAGCGAGCGGATGCGGATGCGCGCCGCGCCCAGGTTGGAGACCTCGTCGATCTTGAGCACGGTGTAGACCTTGCCCGAGCCCTCGATGATCTCCTGCACCTCGTCGGTGGTCAGCGCGTCCAGGCCGCAGCCGAAGGAGTTCAGCTGCACCAGGTCGAGGTCGGTGCGCTGCGTGACGACCTTTGCCGCGTTGTAGAGGCGGGTGTGGAACATCCACTGGTCGTACACGCGCAGGTTGCGCTGCAGGTCGCCCAGGTGCGCGATGGAATCCTCGGTGAGCACGGCCATGCCAAAGCTCGTGATGAGCTCGGGGATGGCGTGGTTGATCTCGTTGTCGATGTGGTAAGGGCGCCCCGCCAAGACGATGCCGTGGGCGTTGTGCTCCTCGATCCACTGGAGGGTCTTCTCGCCCTGCGCGCGCATCTGGTTCTTGAAGTCGAGGTCAGCCTGCCACGCGCGGTCGACGGCGTCGTCGATTTCCTTCTTGGTCGGATACGCGAGCTCGGGGTGCTGCTTCTTGCGCTCCTTGACCAGGTGCTCGAACAGGCGCTTCTTGAGCGCTTCCTTGTCATCGTAGGGGATGAACGGGTTGAGGAAGTCCGTCCGGCTCGTGCGCAGCTCGTCGATGTTGAGCTTGAGTGCCTCGGAATAGCTCATGACAATCGGGCAGTTGTAGTGGTTGTTCGCGCCCGCGTCCTCCTGGCGCTCCCAGCGGATGCACGGCATCCAGATGAAGTCGACGTCGCGCTCGAGCAGGTCCATGATGTGGCCGTGCGAGAGCTTGGCCGGGTAGCACGCGTTTTCGGACGGCATCGACTCGATGCCCTTCTTGAAGGTCGCTTTCGTGGACGGCTCGGATAGCTCGACGCGGTAGCCGAGCTGCGTGAAGAAGCTGTGCCAGAACGGGTAGTTCTCGTACATGTTGAGCGCGCGCGGGATACCGACCGTGCCGTACTTGGCCTTCTCGACCGGCAGCGACTCGCGTTCGAACAGCAGGTCGTTCTTGTACTCGAACAGGTTGGGCACCTTGTTCTTGTCGCGCTTGACGCCGGCGCCGCGCTCGCAGCGGTTGCCCGTGATGAAGCGGCGGCGCTTGCCGGTCTCGGGGTCCTTGCCAAAGTCGTTGATGGTGAGCAGGCAGTTGTTCTCGCACAGGCCGCAGCGCGCCGTGCTGTGCTTGATCTCGAGCTGATCGATCTGCGCGCAGGTCAAAAGCGTGGAGCCCGCCTCGGTCGCGCGGTCGCGCGCCAGCAGGGCCGCGCCCCATGCGCCCATGTTGCCCGCGATGTCGGGGCGGATCGCGTCGTGGCCCGCGAGCAGCTCGAACGCGCGCAGGACCGCGTCGTTTAAGAACGTGCCGCCCTGGACGACCGCATGCGCGCCGAGCTCGCTTGCGTCGCGCAGCTTGATGACCTTGAACAGGGCGTTTTTGATGACCGAGTACGACAGGCCGGCGGAGATGTCGGCGACGGTCGCGCCCTCCTTCTGCGCCTGCTTGACGCGGGAGTTCATGAAGACGGTGCAGCGGCTTCCGAGGTCGACCGGCGCATCGGACTTGAGCGCCTCGGCGGCGAAGTCCTTGATGTCGAGGTTGAGCGAGGTCGCAAACGCCTCGATGAACGAACCGCAGCCCGCGGAGCATGCCTCGTTGAGCATGATGTGCTCGATGACGCCGTTCTTGACGCGCATGCACTTCATGTCCTGGCCGCCGATGTCGAGGATGAAGTCGACGTCCGGGCGCAGCTCCTGCGCGCCGCGCAGGTGGGCGACGGTCTCGATCTCGCCGCTGTCGGCCTGAATGGCCTCGAGCAGCAGCGCCTCGCCGTAGCCGGTCGTCGTCGTGTGGCCGATGGTCACGAGCGGGTTGCCCTGCTCGTCACGCGGAATCTGCGCTTCGAGTTCGCCGAGCATCTTGCGCGCCGTGCCGAGGACGTCGCCTTTGTTGTTGGCGTAGAAGCTGTAGAGAATCTCGCCATCCTCGCCCACCAGGACGGACTTGAGCGTCGTGGAACCGGCGTCGATGCCTAGGTACGCGCGCCCGCGGTAGTCGGCGAGGCTCGCCTTGGGCACAGTCGCCTGCGCGTGGCGCTCCTTGAACAGCTTGTACTCGTTCTCGCTGGCAAACAGCGGGTCGAGGCGCTCGACCTCGGAGCCCTGGATATTGCCGAGGTTTGCCATGCGGTCCTTGAGCTCGGCAAGCGTGACCGTGTCGTTGTTGTCCTCGGATGCCAGCGCCGCGCCCTGCGCCACGAACAGGTGCGAGTGGTCGGGCACGATGGTGGTCTCGTCGGTGAGGCCCAGCGTCTCGATGAAGCGCTGGCGCAGCTCGGAGAGGTAGTGCAGCGGGCCGCCGAGGAAGGCGACGTTGCCGCGGATGGGACGGCCGCACGCCAGACCGGAGATGGTCTGCATGACGACGGCCTGGAAGACGGAGGCGGCGATGTCCTCCTTCTTCGCACCCTCGTTGAGCAGCGGCTGAACGTCGGTCTTGGCAAAGACGCCGCAGCGCGAGGCAATCGGGTAGATGATGGTGTGGTTGCGGGCAAGCTCGTTCAAGCCGGATGCGTCCGTGTCGAGCAGGGTCGCCATCTGGTCGATGAACGCGCCGGTACCGCCCGCGCAGGTGCCGTTCATGCGCTGCTCGATGCCGCCGTCGAAGTAGATGATCTTCGCGTCCTCGCCGCCGAGCTCGATGGCGACGTCGGTGCGTGGGATGATGCGCTCGATGGCGGTCTTGTTGGCGATGACCTCCTGGATGAACGGCACGCCGAGCCAGTTGGCGAGCAGCAGGCCGCCCGAGCCGGTGATGGTGATGGTCGCCGGACGGTCGCCGACCTGCTCGAGCGCCTCGTCGACGATGCCGATGATGGTCGCGCGGATGTCGGAGTGGTGGCGGCGGTAGACGGAGTAGATGATGGCATCGGTCTCGTCGAGGACGAGCAGCTTGACGGTGGTGGATCCGACGTCGACGCCGATGCGCAGCGGTTTGTTCTTCGTTTCCATGGTTTCTTCGCTCTCTATCTCGATGAAAAGGCGTTACAAAAAGGGCGTTGCAAAAAGGGCGCTACAGCTTGATTGACTCGCCGGGCTTGATGAACAGCAGGCGCATCGCGATGCGCGCCATCTGCTCGGAGCTTTCTTTCATGCCGGTCTCGATCCAGCGGTTGATGACGCCCATGTAGGCGTTCGCGTAAAACGCGATGTAGTAGCCCACAAACGCGTCGTCGCTGTTGCGGTAGCGCTCGTGCAGGATCGACTGGATGAAGTTCGCGCATACCATGTCGCATACGCGCGGCCCAAAGCTCGCGTCCCCGCCCGCACCGGCGACGGCATGGAGGAAGTCGCCTTGCTCGCGCAGGTAATCGAACAGCTCGACGAGCAGCGGGAGCGGCTCTTTGGTGACGCTCACCTTGACGACGGACGCAAGCGTGAGTGCCGACAGGCGGGTCTGGAACTGCTCGAGCCCCTCGAAGAACTCGTCTTCGAGCGCGCACAGCAGCTCGTCTTTGTCATGATAGTGGTTGTAGAAGGTGCCGCGGTTGATGTCGGCGCGGTCGCACAGGTCGTTGACCGTGAAGCCGTCGAACCCGCCTTCTTCGGTGAGCTCGATGAGTGCTTGGCGCAGCGCGCGCTTCGTGCGCACGATGCGGCGGTCCTTGCCGACGGTGGGCGCCTTTTGGGTTGTCTTTCGGAGTACGGCCGTGGCCATAGGTCCCTTTCTCTCGGTTTTCGACACATCGCACATTTTTCAACGCGGTGTCGATTTTCTGAGAGCATTGTAGCGACGAGCTGCGAGAGCATCAAGAGGATGCGTATGGAGAGCATGGGGAGATGAGGGTGCGAGGTGCCGCGAGATGCAACGAGGGCGACGGATTTCGCCACAGACGGGGCCGAGGGTGACGGATTCGGGCCTGAAAGCGTCGCCCTTGGGAGGCCCCGCGGCAGCCGAGGGTGGGGCCTGCCGCGGAAGAGGCCGAGGGAGACGCTCCCCGCCGCGGAAGACACCAAGGGAGACACCTTCCCCCACGAAATGTATCAAGGGGGACACCTTCCGCCACGAGACGCACCAAGGGAGACGACACGCCCTCCCCTTGCGCGTTTTCGTGACGGCGTGCCATGAAAGGTGATGACGTCCATATAGTGGTGTAAAAGACGGGAAATGAGCCAGAGGCCCGTCTTC
>JBJEHP010000333.1:0-4930 GCA_051876145.1 Coriobacteriales bacterium
GTTCAAGGAATACCCATGCACGCCGGTGCTGCCAGACCAGCACATCATCGTCGGCCTGCCGCGCGTGCTGGCGCTGTGGGACCAGGCGCCGTTTTGGACGACGCTGCTGCGCGCCCTTGGCTTCACGCCCAGGCTCTCGCACCTCAGCACGCGCGCGTGCTACGAGGAGGGCCTGCCGTCTGTCGCCTCCGACACCGTCTGCTTTCCTGCCAAGCTCGTGCACGGGCATCTCAGGGACCTGGCACGGCAGGGCGTCGACAGAATCTTCATGCCGGTCGTGACGACCATCCCGACGGAGAACCGCCAGGACACGAGCGTGTCGATGTGCGCCGTCGTCAAGGGATACCCGCTGGTCATCCGCAACTCCGACAACCCCGAGCGCCGCTTTGGCATACCCTTCGACAGCCCGCTGTTCCACTGGTACAGCGACCGCGACATGCGCCGTCAACTGCGCGCGTACTTGAAAGATGCGTTTGAGATTGCCCCCGATGTCGCAGACCGCGCGCTCGAGCAGGCACGTGCAGCGCAGGCCCAGTTCAAAGACGAGCTCGTCGCCGAAGGGAGCAAGGTTCTCTCCAAGGTGGAACAGGAAGACGGCTACGCCATCGTGTTGGCATCCCGCCCCTACCACAACGACCCGCTCGTCAACCACGATCTCGACGCGCTCATCGCCTCGCTGGGAATCCCGGTCCTCCCACCCGATGCCGTGCCGGGCGTGAACGACGTCGACCTGCGCAACAGCCTCATCGACGTCGTCAACAATTTCCACGCGCGCATGCTCGGCTCCGCCGTGATCGCCGCCTCGAGCCCGCATCTGGAATACGTGCAGCTCGTGAGCTTTGGCTGCGGGCACGACGCCTACCTCTCGGACGAGATCGTCCGCATCATGCGCGAAGTCGGCGGCAAGTCCCCGCTCGTGCTCAAGGTGGACGAGTCCGATGCGGCAGGACCGCTCAAGATCCGCGTGCGCTCCTTCGTGGAGACGATCGACATTCGCCGCAGGGAGCAAGCCGCAGGCCGTAAAATCCCTGCACCGGTGCGCCCGCTCGAAGACCCCTATCACGCCAAGTTCGAGAAATCCGACCGCAAGCGCCGCGTCATCCTCGTCCCCAACACGAGCCACGCCTTCAGCATGCTCATGGCGGCCGTGTTCAGCAAGCAGGGCGTCCAGGCAGTCCCGCTCGACATCGGGCGCGAGGAGGCCATCGCGCTCGGCAAGCGCTACGTGCACAACGATATCTGCTTTCCTGCCCAGATCGTCATCGGCGAGCTGCTCGCCGCACTCAAGTCGGGCAAGTTCGACGACGCGCACGTCGCCGTGGGACAGGGCAAGTACATCGGCGACTGCCGGCTCACCCACTACACGGCGCTCACGCGCAAGGCGCTCGACGACGCGGGATTTGCCGACGTGCCGATCATCACGAACGACGACGTCGACTTCCACAACGTGCACCCGGGCTTCAAGATGAGCGTCGCATCCGCCATCCGCGTCGCGATGGGGCTGCCCATGATCGACATCATGGAGGAGCTGCTGCGTAAGATCAGGCCCTACGAGCTCGAGCGGGGCAGCACGCAGCGAGCCTTCGACGCGGGCCTGCAGGCGATTATGGACGGCATGCGCGAAAGCGGCGTTCATGGCGCGAAACGAGGGTTCAAGAAGGCCATCGAGCTGATGAAAGACGTGCCCTACGACCGCTCGCACCCCCGCCCCACCGTGCTCATCGTCGGAGAGTACCTCCTGAACTTCCACCCGGGGGCAAACCGCGAGATCGAGCGCTACCTCGAGTCCAACGGCTTCGAGATCATCGAGGCGCGCATGACCGACGTCATCAGGAAGACGTACTTCTACAAAGACGCGCAGGTAAAGGAATACAAAGTCGACGCTGGCCTGTCGCAGGCCGCCTGGTTCTCGATTGCGAACGCGCTGTTCGAGCACGCGCACGACGTGGCCGACCGCATCGCGGGCGCGCACCCACTCTACACGCCCGTAACGCGCATGGGCGAGCTCGTCGAGGCGTCCGACCCGATCATACACCACACGTTCGATGCGGGAGAGGGCGTGCTCATCCCCGCAGAGATCCTGGAGCACGCCGCACGCGGCTGTAACGCGTTTCTCATCCTCCAGCCCTTCGGCTGCCTGCCCAACCACGTGGTGGGACGCGGCATCGCCAAGCGCCTGAAGGAGCTCTACCCCAAGGCGCAGATCCTCCCGCTCGACTACGACCCGGACGTGAGCTTCGCGAACCTCGAGAACCGCCTGCAGATGCTCATCATGAACGCTCGGCGCAACGCGGACCCCTCGTCACAGGATGCGCAGCCGCCGCGCATCATCGGCAACGTCATCCAGCTCGCCGAGGCGCGCGAGCTGCCGCACACAGTAGCCGGCTGCATGGCGGCCGTACACGACCTCAACTCGTCGTTTGCCTCCCTCTACGAGAAGATGAAGCGCGAGCACACCCCCGACCTGCTCTCGCGCCTGCGCTTCCTGCTGAAAAACGCGACGACCATCCAAGACGAGGCAGACGAGCTCGCCGCGTACGCGCAGCGTCTCGCGAAAAGGATCGACGAGGTCACGAAGGCCGCCACGGAAAACGCCTCCACGCGTGATGCGGGAGAGCGCCAGCGCATTGCGGACGTCTCCCATGCTGCAAGCGAAATCGGCCATCTGACGAGCTTGGAGATCGCCTTGTGGGCAGAGCAGGTCCACCGTCGCAGCTCGAAGCTCGAGCAGCTCTTCGATTCGGAGAAGCCTGGCGCGGCAGAGCACTTGAAGGCATACACCGAAGAGATCATGGGCCTTTCGGAGAAAATCGCGGGGCGCGCAGGCGAGCTCGGCACCCGTGCCGCAAAGGTGAGCGAGATCGCCGCGCAGATCAACTAGCCGCAGGCGCCGCTAGCGAATGGCGAGCTCGGGGTGCATCGACATGAGCTCGAAGCGCGTGCTCATGAACTCATCGCCAAACCACGTGGCAAAGAACTGGCGCAGGGGCGTGTCGACGGGCATGCCCACCTGCCGGTCAAACCAGAAGCTGAAGGCGCTCACGGTCACGACGGCGTCGACGACGGTGAACGCGAAACAGGCAGCCGTCACCGCGGTACGTGCGCGCTCGGGGATGAGCTCTGCCAGGCTCACGGTGACGGGCATGAGGATCTTGATCCACAGCACGCCCAAGACACCCCACACGAGGGCAATGCACAGACAGGTCTTGCCCTGGATGTTGAACGGCTGGTCCTGGTAGCTCCAGGCCACGAAGCCAAACGCGTCTTGCCACACGGTGCCGGCGCACCACTCGAAGGTCCCGCCCAGCAGGGCAGCCGCCAGAAAGACGAGAAGCCAGCTACGGTGGCGCAGACGGTGCAAGAACAGCGTCATGAGCAACGCACCCACGCCGTAGATGGGGCTGAACGGCCCCCACACGAGCCCGTAGCGGTTGCGCCACTCCCCATCGATCGGGGCGCTCACGACCGTCTCGAGCACGAGGCCGACCACGCTCGCGATGGTGTAGATCCAAAACAGGTTGAAGAAGCTGAGCTCGACGTCGCGCGTGAAGATAGAATCCCGTGACACGGCACGGGAGCGATCGAGGGCGGTCGTGTGATGATGCAAGCTCATGGTGTCATCTTCGCACGCTGCGCACGTCAAAAACTGACCAGCTGGCCAGTGTTGCCAAGTTGAAACAAACCTATACTGAACCGGTAGCAACGAACATCCGACAGGGGGAGCTGGCACATGGAGCTTTCGAGAACGCACATCGATATGGCATTTGCCGACTACGTGCGGCACTACGACGTGTCAGACCCCAAAATCGCGCTCAAAATCATGCACACGCGCCGCGTCGCGCGCCTCTGCGACGAGATCGCGACAGATCTCGGGCTTGAACCCGACCTGAACGACCTCGCCTGGACCTGCGGGATGCTGCACGACATCGGCCGCTTCGAGCAGATCGCCCGCTACCACACCTTTGCAGACGCGCAATCCATCGACCACGCGCTGCTCGGCGCGCAGGTGCTCGTCGACGAGGGCGCAATCGTCTCGTTTATCGACGATGCCTCGCTGTACGCGACGATCGCCGAGGTGGTGCGGCAGCACAACCGCCTTGCAATCGACGGGATGCTCGACGCGCAGACCACGCTCATGTGCAAGATCGTGCGCGATGCGGACAAGATCGACATCCTGCGCGTGAACTGCGAAAGCCCGGTATCCGACATCTACGATTTCGACGAGGCCGCGCTTGCCGCAAGCCCCCTGTCACCCGCCGTGGTCGACTCGTTCGCGCGGCACGTCACGCTCGACCGCACGCTGCGCCGCTATCCGGCCGACTACCTGGTCGGGCACCTGAGCTTTGCCTTCGGGCTCGAGTTCGACGCGAGCGTGCGCATCCTCGACTCGCAGGGCTCGATCTACCAGATGTTCGACAGGGAGTTTTCCAACAAGGACACGCGCAGGCAGTTCCACGAGATGGAGACTGACCTGCGCGCGTGGATAGACAAGCATCTAGGGCGCTAGATGCTTGTGATCTTTTCCTCGCCAGCCGAAAGGACATCGGCAAGCGTCATGTTCTCGAGGCAGCGCGTGATGGCGCCTTCGAGGTTCTCCCACACGTAGGCGGTGTAGGGATGCTCCTCGAGCTCCTCGTAGGGAACCGGCGCAAAGCCGCCTTCCGTCAACGCGAGAACCTCGGCGATGCTGATGAGCTCGGGCGCACGGTCGAGCTGGTAGCCGCCCTGGTGCCCGCGCGTGATCTTGAGCATGCCCGAGGGGTTGAGCAGCGAGACAATGCGCTCGAGGTACTTCTTGGAGACATCCTGGCGCTCGGCGATCTCCTTCAAGGGAACCGGCCCCTTGTCACCCTGCTGCGCCAGGTCTATGAGAAAACGGAGGGCATAGCGCCCCTTGGTCGAAACGAGCATACCTTCACCTCGGCAACTT
>JBJEHP010000334.1:0-4910 GCA_051876145.1 Coriobacteriales bacterium
CGTGCAGATGTTGCAGAACATGCGAGCGACGCCGTCGTCCTTAGGCCGCCACGGCAGAACCTGGAACGTGCGCGCGTCGGGAAACGCGAGCATGTCGGACTCGGTGCTGCGGGCAAAGCCCTCGATGGAGCTGCCGTCAAAGCTCAGGCCCTCCGAAAACGCGGCGTCGAGCTCGCTCGGGGTGATGGCGAAGGACTTCATCTGCCCCATGACATCGGTGAACCACATGCGGATGAAGTGGATATGGCGCTCGTTGACCGTCTTGAGGACGTAATCGGTGTTTGCGGCGTTGGCGCCGCCGAAGAAACTATTCAGTGCATCGGGCATAGTTCGGTACTCTTCCTCCCAGCCGTCTGGTTGCATAGTTCGTATGATACCTACTCGTGTGCAAAACAGTAGCAGCACAATGTAAACAGCAGGTTTCGCGATTGGGCAGGCACAGACGCAGGCAGGGTCTTATACTACTTTGCGTCGGATAATCGAGCCGAGACGTGCGTGTTCCCCGATGTGCGCCGCCGCCTAACGCGGACACATCGCATCGCAGCAGGGGTTCGCGGCGTTGGTCGGCTCCAAAGGAAAAGAGATGGACATGATTGCAAAGACGACCATCCAGCACATGATCGACGCACTCGAGAAGGGGCAGACCCCCAACGTCGACCCCGAGGAAATCCCCTGCTTCTCCAAGGCAGCGCTCGCGGAAAACCCCGTCGTCACCGAACAGCACCTGGAAGAGATTATGAAGGGGCTCACCAAAGCGGATATCCCGACGCTCGAGCGCGCCCTGGTGAGCTTGGAGCACGACGACCAGGCGTGGCTCGGCTTCAAGGTGGTCACCGACCCGGCGGCCTGCACGAGCGATGACCCCGGCGACGAGGACACGCCCATCAGCTCCGACTGGGGCCCTTCCGAAGACGGGCAATCGTGCATCTTCTTTGCAAACGAGGGCAAGGATATCGTCTGCTCGCGCCCCTGGAACAAGCGCGACCGGTTCCAGATGCTCGACATCACGCGCGGGCCGAGCATGCACAAAGACCAGTTTGCCGGCGTGACCTGGGTCTCGACCCCGCTGTTTGCCACCCAGCGCGTCGTCATCTACGGGGCGGGAGACGTGAGCTCCGCGCTTGCCCGCTACGCGCACGACTGCGGGTTCGACACGCTCGTCGTCGACGATGACGCGAGCTTCCTGTCCGAGGAGCGCTTCGCGACAAGCGAGCGCGTCTTGCTGTCGGAGGACTGGAGCGACCTGCCCGAGAAGGTCGAGCTCACCGCAAACGACTACTGCGTCTGCGTGAGCCGCGGGCACATCCACGACGTGGCCACGGTCGCCTTCAGCGTGAAGTCGCCCGCTGCCTACGTCGGCATGATGGGGCATCCTGCCAAGAACAAAGACGTCTTCGACAAGCTCGTCGCCCACGGGGTCGACGAGGAGGTGCTCAAGGGCGTGCATGCCCCCATCGGCATCAAGATTGCCGACAAGACCCCGGCAGAGATCGCGATCAGCATCATCGCCGAGCTCATCGATGTCCGTGGCAAGGCACGCAAGCAGGCTGCCGCCAACGTCGCGGCGCTCGTGAGCGACCAGGCAGCCAGCAACCGATAGGCAAAGCGAGAGAAAGAAGACCATGGGCAAGCTCGACACGATAGAGACCATCGCCGCGAAGGTATCGGACACATCCATTGTGACGACCCCCAAGCGCTGCTCGTACATCCGCAACTGGAACTCGAAGTGCAAGCAGTGCCTGAACGTGTGCCAACACGAGGCGATCAGCCGCTCGATCGGGCACCTCAAGATCGACCCGAACGCCTGCACCAACTGCGGGGCGTGCGTGGCGGCTTGCCCGACGAGCACCTTCAACACGACGGCGCCGAGCATGAACGAGCTCGTGCGACAGGCGCGCATCTCGGCGCAGCGCAACGACGGCATCGCGGTGTTCTGCTGCACGCCCCATGCGGTGACGAAGCACATCAACACCGAAAACGCCGTCGTGCTCCCCTGCCTCAACTACCTCGACGAGTACCTGATCATCGGGCTGTTCGCCATGGGCATCCACACGGTGCGCATCCTTCACATCGACTGCACCGGGTGCAAGACCGATTGCTCGGAGCCCTATGTGGACACGATGCTTGAGAGCACGAAAAACCTCATGCGCCTGTGGAAGATCCCGGGGACGCTCGACGTGCTCGACTACGTGCCGACGCAGTTCAAGCTGGAGACGAGCGGGCACAAGGGCAGCGCGATCACCTCTGACCGCAGAGGCGCCTTCAAGCAGGCGGGCGGCTCGCTGCTCGGCATGCTCATGGACGCCGTCGACGATACGGTGGGCAAGGTCACCGGCGAGCAAAAGCCCAAGGAAGACCCCGACAAGCAGGTTATCGTTCGGATGGACGAGGTCTTTCCGCCCGACAGCTACCGCAGTGTGCGCTTGCTGCACATGCTCGACCATCTGGGCGAGCGCCCGTACGGCTCGACCATCGACACGCGCTTTTGGGCGACGGTTTCCATCGACCCGAACAAATGCCGTTATTGCGGGGCATGCTCGAACATGTGCGTGACGCGTGCGCTCAAGTACAGCACCGACGAGCAGGGACTTGCGACGCTCACGTTCCAGCCGTCGCTGTGCATCGGGTGCGGGCTGTGCAAGGACTCGTGCCTGACACGCTCGCTCGTCTACACCACGAAAGTGCTCGCCGACGACCTCGACGCCGACACGGTCAAATATCTCTACAAGGACCACGAGCAGCCCAAGCGCCGCAACAGCTTCTTCAGCTGACGAATACCCGCGTCGCGCGCACCGTGTGCAACTCACGTGGGATGCGTGCCGCTGCCACTCTTCTCGCGCAGGAAGCGTGGGATATATGGCAAGGCCACGGTTCCCGCGTGCGAGAACCGTGGCCAAATGCCAGCTGTCTATTCCCCTACCCCAGGTCCAGCGAGCTCACCTCGCGGACGTTGTCTTTCTCGGCATACGAGACCGTCACCGTCGTGCCGCTCGTGACAAACGGCAGGTTCTCGTTCACCTTGACCGTCGCCGTGTAGATGCTCGAATCGTCCTTGAGCTTGAAGTAGTACACCGTGTTACCATCCACGACGACGCTTTGAATCGCATCGACCGTGCCGGTAACCGTCGGGACATCGGTCGCCTTCGCGATCTCCGACGCGTTCACGTCCACCTGGTCGTCCTTGGCGAGCGCGGTGATGTAGTTCTTCTGCGCCTCGCTTACCGTGCTGCCCGTTCCGACGATTTGGTACTGCTGCACGTCGATGAAGGCGTACATCTTGACGAGCCCTGCGCTGTCCTTGAGCGACAGGAAGTACGTCGGCCTGTCGGCAATGTTGAGCAGCAGCGGAGACGTCGCCTTGTACGACATCTGCTGCACCTGGCCTTCCGCAGACGACATCGCCGAAGATTCGGTCGCGCCCGCGCAGGTGTAGTACTTGGTCTCTTTCGTGCGCAGGTTGACGAGCGTGAAGCCGACGAGCGATTCGTCGCTGTTTGCCGAGGTCATGCCCGTGTACATGTACACATCGTCGTTAATGGCGAGGTAGTTGTAGCTGCCCGTCGAGTTGCCCGCCGACGAGTCGGACTCTTTGCCGTTGAACAGGCTCGGAGCCGTGGATCCCGTCGGGACGAGCACGCCGGACTGCCCGATGAGCGAGTTCCAGAAGCCCCCGCGGTAGCGGCCGTAGTAGCCGAGCTGGTCATAGACCATGTCGGCCGTGTAGACCTTGTCGCACCAGGTGGGAACGGATGCCGCGTCGTACTTGGTGGTCTCGCCGGTGCACGCGTCCACGAGGATGGCACCGTCGTAGTCCTCGCCGCCGAACAGCCCGATGCGCATGTTGACCGTCGGGACGATCCAGTACGGGTTGCCGTCGTCGTCGAGCTCGAACGCCGCGACGCCGAGCATCTCGGTCGGATACTGGAAGCGCACGTAGCGGTACAGGTAGTTGTTGAAGTGCTCGCCGGTCGAGATGTGCATGTAGTGGCCCTCGGGCAGGCGCACGAGTTGCGTATCCTGCGTCGCCATATTGACCGTCACAAATCCGGGAAGGCCCTGCATCGTGTTGGTGATCCACTTGATGGGGTCGGCGTACACGAGCGGCGCGACGCGGTACGGCGCGTTCTTGTAGTTGATCTGCGTGTACGAGTCGTAGCCTTCGTCGATGCCGAACTGGCTCACGAGGTCGCTCATCTCGCCGATGGTCCTGCTGCCCAGGCGCACGGCCGTTCCCTTGTCGACCACGGGAACGCTGTTCATGGAAATCTCGCTGATGTCTTCGGAGAAGTTGCCGTCTTCGACCTGCACGAGCGCCGAGTACGCGCGCGCGTTGAAGAACGGCGAGCTTGCCACGTTGCCGATGATCAGGCCCAAGATCAGCACGAGGATGAGCACGATGATCCAGAAGATGAACCCATGCTGCTTCTTCTCGCCCTTGGCGTGCTTGCGGCGACGGCGGCGCTTGCCCGAAGGCTCATCCCCCATGTCGTCAGCGCCCTCTGCAGAGCTCGACGCCGAGCTGCCGCGGCGGCGGAACAGCCCCGTCAGCGCGCCGAGGAAGCCCTCGCGGCGCAGCGTGTCGCCAAAGTCCGTGACGAACTCGGAGCCGGCGTCGTGCAGGCGCGGCAGCCCGAAGCACACGCCGATGACGACGAGACACCAGATGACGAACCACCAGAAGTCGACGCTTTTGATGTTTATGGGCGGAATCGTGATGTAGTAGAAGATTCCGATCACCACGACCGTGATGATCGCCGGGATTACAAATCTCGTTTTGACGTTCATTCATCTTCCTTTCGCATGCATCGGGCGAAGCTACGTGCTACGAGCCATCCGTCAGGCGTTTGTGCGCGGCCTCGATCTGCCGCTGCGACATGTTCGAGGAACCCTCGATTCGAATGTTGGCCGCC
>JBJEHP010000335.1:0-4907 GCA_051876145.1 Coriobacteriales bacterium
AGCAGCGACATGAAGCTCGTGCCCGTCGCGTCGCAGGCAAGCCCCAGGTAGAAGAACGCGAGGTGACGCGGGCGGAGCGTGCCGGCGCGGCGCTCCGCAAAGACGCCGATCGTGTAGAAGACGAGCGCGAGGGTGATGGCCCCCGCGGCAATTGCAAGCGTGCTGTTCATGGTGGTGCCGTCCAATCTGTTTCCCGAGGATTGCCTCGGTTCGTGTTCCTTGACGGCTTTCATCCTATGGTCCGCGCCGTGAACAACAATGGCCGCTTGTTCACGCCCCCCGCTCGCAGCCGACGGTGTCTCAGTACAGCCCGCGTTCGAGCAGCGCGAGCAGCACCGCGCACCCGTTCTCGCCGGCTTGGATCGAGCCGACGATGGCCTTGAGGGTGAACGCGGCGATCGAGTCCGCGTCGACGTCGGGCGGCAGAACGTCCCATGCGATCGCGGGGTCGCGATTCAGTATCGTCACGAGGCCCCGCTGCGCGTGTTCGAGGGTCGCGCTCATGCGCAGCCGCGCCGCGACCAGGTCGGCATGCGGCAGGTCCTCCACGTCCTTGAGCCAGTCGGAGCGGAAGGTGGCAAGCGCGTCTTCGGCGCAGCTGCAGAAATCGCGGCAGAACTCGAGGTAGGAGACGGACGAGTCCACGCGGCACATCGTGTCGTAGAAGGCGTGCTCGAAATAACGCGTCGCCGCCGCGACGACGATGTCGCTTTTCGAGGGGAACTGCTTGTACAGGTAGCCGACCGAGACGCCTGCCTTGCGCGCGACGCCGCGCGCGGAGACGGCCGCAAGACCCTGCTGGCCACCCAGCTCGACTGCCGCCTCGATGATTGCCTCCCGCTTGTCTTCCTTGTCTTCCATCCGGATCTCCTCCGATTCCACCCCGAAAATGACACGATACCCACGGCCCCTCGTGCCAAAGTGAACCGATACCCACGGCCCCTCGTGTCACATGATAGGGGTATTATCACAAGACCAGCGCCGTGCGCGGCGGCAGGCGAGAGTGAGACGAGTCATGCAGATTGCCCGAATTCACAAGTTGATCATGTTCTTGGCAGGAGTCATCCTGCTGGCAACGACTGCGTTCATCTCCGATTTCGTCTACCAAGAGGACATCGCCGCGCAGCGCGAGCGCGCATCCAACATCACCCAGGCGTACTCCGAAGAGCTCCAGCACGACTTCGAGTACGGCATCTTGAAGACGGAGCAGCTCGGCGAGCTCGTCGAGAAAGACGGCGGCGCCATCCCGCAGTTCGACAAAGTCGCCCAGCTCGTGCAGCGCGACTACATCGCGCGCGTCATGCTCGTCCACGATGACATGGTCGTGCAGGCGTATCCGCCCATCGACGGCTCTGTCGACGAGGGGCAGTCCACGGCCGCCTCCGACGAGGAACAGTCCGCGCCCGTCATGCGCTACGCCGCCGAGCACAACACGCAGGTCATGCAGGGGCCGGTCGAGCTCGATGGCCTGGGCAGGTGCCTCATCATCAGCAGCCCGGTCTTTCTGAGCTCGGCATCTGGGGAAGAGACCCTGTGGGGCTTCGCCTGCATCGTCATCAAGGTGCCGGCCGTCTACGACCACACGCTGACCTCGCTGAAGTCCTTTGGCTACGACTACTGCCTGGACACGACGACATCGCCGCTCTCGGATGACTTCCAGCGCATCGAGTTCTCGAGTTCCGAGGGCAAAGACACCCTCACGAGTCCTGAGGGCTACACCTTCGAGGCGGGCGAGTGCCGCTGGTCTCTCAACGTCACGCCGCAGAGCGGGTGGAGGTCTGCCCGTGCGGTGCCCATGATGATCACGGGTCTTGCCGTCTCCGGCGCCGTGCTCGTGTTGCTCTACATGCTCTTCAGGCTCTACGCTCAGCGCAAGCGCCTACACGAGCTTGTCGAGAAGGACTCGCTCACGGGCGTGCTCAGCAGGGCAGGCCTGATCGACCGCCTCAACGGGCAGCTGCGCGAGCGCCCCGCCGAGCGGCTCACCGTCGTCTTTCTCGACCTCGACGATTTCAAGCTTATCAACGACCTCTACGGCCACCCCATCGGGGACGCCGCGCTCACGGACTTTGCGCGCCATCTGGAAAAGGCGCTCCCCAAAAACTCGTTCATCGGCAGGACGGGAGGCGACGAATTCTGCGTCGTCATCGTCGGCAAAGGGCCCGACGAGGCCCACAGCCTCGTGAAGGGCGCCGTCGCGGCAACGCGCAGCTTCACCATCGACGGCAAGGTGTACGTGTACACGATATCTGCCGGCTTTGCCGATTACCCCGCCCAGGCGGGCGACCGCATGCACATCATGCGGCTCGCCGACGAGGCGCTCTACGCGGCCAAACTCGCGGGCAAGCACGCCTGCCGCCACTATGAGCCCTCGATGTCGAGCATCAAGCGCACGCGGCTCGGCTTCAGCGTGAAAAACATCGCCACGGGGATTCCCGGTGCGTTCCTCGTGTACCGGGCGCACGGCGACGAGGAGATCCTCTTTGCCAACGACGACCTGGTTCGGCTGTTCGACTGCGAGAGCCTCGACGAGTTCCTCGAGCTCGTGCACTCGAGCTTCAGGCACCTCGTACACCCAGACGACGCCGTGCGCGTGGAATCGGAGATCTGGGATCAAATCGGGGCTCAGCAGTCCGCAGACGACGGAGCCGACTACTTCGACGACTACGTCGAGTACCGCATCGTCACCAAGACCGGTGCCGTCAAGCACGTCTTCGACCTGGGGAGGCTCGTCGACAACGACACCTACGGCGAGGTGTTCTACGTGTTCCTGCGCGAACGCCATGATATAGGCGGCCCGCCTGTCGCCGCTCCAGCGCCCGTACCCGCGCCAACGCCTGCGCCCGCAACCGACCACCAATAAGAAGGCAAGATTTTGGAACCTATCTCATCTGGATGCTACGTTATCGACGCCGACTACAACGTCGTTAGCGTGAACCACACCGCGCACGAGCTCTACCCGCACCTCGCGGTAGGCGAGAAATGCTACCGTTGCCTGATGGGGGAGCAGTCCCCCTGCGAGCTGTGCCCGGTCAACAACGGCGTCAAGGGGCCACGCACCTACACCGACCCCATCCGCGGCATCGTCGAGTCGGTCGATGCGGTCGAGGTCCCGCTCGAGGGCCACGGGCTGTGCCACTCGCTCGTGTTCTCCACGGTCGGCAAGGAGGAGCTGTACGCAAAGACGCTCCCCACGACAAGCGACGAGCTGCGCAACCTCGCCCTGATCGGCGCCCTCACCGTCGACTACCGGCACGTCATCGCCATCGACACGGCGACCCGTCGCGGCACCATCTACCGCACGTTCGGCAGGCAATCCGTCCCGCAGGAAAGCCCCGAGTTCGACTACGAGGAGCAGCTCGACCAGTGGATCGACGCCTACGTGCACAAAGACGATCGGGAATCCATCCGCAGGCAGGCGCAGCTCGATAACATCGAGTGCGTGCTCTCCGGCAGCGAGGCGATGGTCATCCACTACCGCGCCGTGACCGATGGGAGCCTCCACTACCACTACGCCAAGTTCGTGCGCATCGGGCCCGCGGACGCGCCTCAGGGCATCGTCATCGGCATCGGCGTCGAAGACAAGAGCGTGCGCATCGAGCAGCAGAAAGCGCAGCTCGAACGCAATCTCTCGCTCGTCGAGACCGACCTTCTGACCGGGCTGTACACCAAGGAGGCCTTCTTCGTCTACGGCGAGCAGATGAGGCGCGACAACCCCGACCGCGACTTCGACTTCTGCTTTCTGCGGCTCGACAACATCGACCTGCTCAACCGCCAGTACGGCCGCCCCGCGGTTGACGGCCTGCTCGTGCAGATCGCCCGGCTGCTCGAGACGTACAAAAACGACTTCACCTGCCTGATGTATCTGGGGTCGGGCGTGTTCGGCTGCTTCCGCGAGACGATGGAGACGGAGGCGCGCAAGGCGGGGTGCATGGCGTTCACGGACGACCTGAAGGAGCGCACCGGCATCAGGGGCGCCTCGCTCAAGTGGTCGGTGTATGTGGCGCCGCGCCACACCATGAACGTCAAGGACATCATCGAGAAGACCCAGTACGCGCTCTCGACGATACGCGCGAAAGACGACGTCGACTACGTCGAGTTCGACCAGGCGATCATCGACCGCATGGAACGTGAGAAGCTCATCGAGAGCAGCTTCGGAGGCGCGCTGGCCGCTGGCGAGATTCAGATCTGGTTCCAGCCCAAGTTCTGGACGTCGAGCCGCAAGGTCTCGGGCGCCGAAGCGCTCGTGCGCTGGGTGCGCTCCGACGGCACCATGCTCATGCCCGGCGAGTTCATCCCCATCCTCGAACGCAGCAGAAAGATCGCCCAGCTCGACGAGTTCGCGTTTCGCAAGGCCTGCGAGTTAGCGGGCAAGCTGCGCGCACGTGGCATCGAGCTTTCGGTCTCGGTCAACCTCTCGCGAGCCGACGTCGTCGACGAGGGGCTGCTGGCGCGACTGCGCGAATACGCCCGCACCTACGATGTGCCCGTCTCGCTCGTCCCGATAGAGATCACGGAGAGCGCGTCGGTCGACGAGGCCGAGGTCAAGCAGCTCGCAGAGCTGCTCGCGGCATCGGGGTTCGTCTTGCACATGGACGACTTCGGCTCGGGCTTCTCGTCGCTCGCCGCGCTCGGGACCTTTCCGTTCGAGTGCGTGAAGCTCGACAAGTCGCTCGTCGACCTTATCGGCAACGGGGCAAGCGAGCGGCTGCTGGCGCATGTGATCGCCTACGCGCGCGAGACGGGAAAGGCCGTCGTCGCCGAGGGCGTCGAGACCTCGGAGCAGCTCGCGTTTCTGGACGAGGCAGGCTGCGACATGGTGCAGGGGTTCTTGTTCTCCAAGGCGCGTGACGAGGCGGGATTCCTGGAGCTCTTGGACGCGCGTGACTAGAGGTGCGGACGCCATG
>JBJEHP010000336.1:0-4903 GCA_051876145.1 Coriobacteriales bacterium
TGGGTCAGAAATGTTTGAGTGATCCAGAAATTTGTACGTGAAGCCAAAAAAAAAAAAAATAAAAAAAAAACCTTTGGTCAAATAAAACATGTTTAGAGGGTTCGAGAAAAATAAAAAAAAGTATTTTTGAGTTCTACTCAACTAACTGAACAACGTGGACTATGTAGTTACTCGAGTGTTTTTTCACTGTCGCACCGTGTTATTAATAGTAAACAATGGTGTTCTGGATGTAGTACCACACGGAGCGAAGCCCCTCGCGCTCGGGGTAGAAGTTGAGCGGGAGCACGATGTCTGCGTTTGCCATGAGCGTCGGCGTCATGACATAGTCGACCCCGACGACGATCTCGCAGTTCTTCAGGCCCTTCTCCACGCGGGACTCGGGGTCTTGCGCACAGCATGCCAGCGGGTTCGTCGACTGGATCCACGCGCCGCGGATCTTGTAGGGACGGCCCGTGACGAGCTGGTCGATCATCGAGTCGGCCTGGCACTGCACCATGCCCGAGTTCGTGATCATCTGGTAGTTGGAGCCGATGCGCTCCATCTCCTGCTGCGGCGTGAAGACTTCCTTGGGATCTGGCGGAAGCCAGACTTCGGTGTTGTACGGGTCGTGGACGGTGATCATGCCACCGGGGATGTCGACTTGGCCGGTGATGCACCACAGGTTGCACACGGCCTGCGATGCGGTGATGCACTGCAGGTTCATGTCGATGGCGAGGCCCCACTGAACTGCAGTCGGCTGCTAGGCCATCATCTCCGCCGCGCGGATGATGTCTTCCTTGGACAGCCAGGTCGTCTCGGCCGCCGTGTCGAGGTCGTAGGGCGCGCACGCCTCGCGGTACTCGTCGAAGCCGTAGCACCACTTCTCGACGAAGTCATGGTCGTACAGGTCGTGCTCCATGATGTACTTGCCCATGGCGAGCGCGAGCATCGAGTCGGTGCCGGGGCGCAGCTGCAGCCAGAGGTCCGCCTTGGTGGCGAGCCAGGTTGCGCGTGGGTCGACGACGACCAGCTTGGAGCCGCGCTTCATGCAGTCGACGATCCAGTGGCCGATGTTGCCGTCCGCGTTGGAGATGAGGGGGTTGTTGCCCCACACGAAGATGTTCTTCGGGGCGACCCACTCGGGGTTGTCGTAGCGGTCGGGGAACTGCATGGAGAAGTCCGGCACCGTGTAGCAGCCCTGAATCGTGTTCGCCGCCGCGACACGCGGGACATAGCAGGCGTTGCCCGAGTGGAAGTACGAGTACTGGATGGACCCGAGCGCATAGCCGAGGCGGGCGTTGATCGGCGGGGTGACGCGGCCGGTGCCCGATGCGAAGATGATCGACTTTCCGCCGTATTCGTCGCGGATGGCGGTGAACTTCTTGTCGATGAGGTCGTAGGCCTCTTCCCAGGTGATGCGCTCCCACTTGTCCGCCTGGCCGCGGTACTTCGGGTCGCGCTTCATCGGGTGGAGCAGGCGGTCGGGGTGGTACAGCATCTCCTGCACGTCCAGGCAGCGCATGCACAGGCGCCCGTTGTAGTACGGGTTCTCCTCGTCGCCCTCGACCTTGATGAACTTGCCCGTCTCCTTGTCGGTGTAGACGATGACGCCGCAACCGTCATGGCAGCCCGGGGCAGACCACGCCGCAGAGCGCGTGCAGATCATCCCGTCTTCTTCCCATTGCCACGGCAGGTCGCCTCCCGTGTACATGACCGGCGGTTCGTTGAAGAACGTCGGACGGACTTCTTTTGATTCGTCACTGTTGTGAGCGATGTCAATTCTCTTCACGTCGTTTCCCTCTCTCACTCTCTCGAACCATCTTCTTGCGCCCCGCCCGATGCCGGGCGAGGCCTTGCACGCACCGCGCCGCCGCGCCTCGACGCTCACCGCCTTTCCATGCGTTTTCCCGTGTGCAATCGATACGAGACGACGGTATCTGCGCGGGCGGGACGCCGCGTACTCCACCGCGGTCCAATCTGGACAATTCCATCCGCAAGGAGGATGCCTGGACTCTGAGTACGAGGGGTTGAGCTGGGCTTTTTCGCTGATTGGGATGCGGGGAGCCACTGCGGTCGAGGAGGGGGCACGCGTTCCATCGCTTACGGACGAGGGCAGATATTGCTAGAATCGAGGCAGGTGCAAACGCACGTTTTCCAGGTATGCTCTCGATCCCAAGCGCAGGCCCTCTCGTGCCCAGCTGTGGATGGCAGGAAGGAGCCGCGCACATCATGCGCAAACCGCTCGGGTTCATGCAGCTGTCGATTATCGTCGGATACAGCCTGTTCTACGCGCTGTACCTGATCACGTTTTTCGGACTGTTCGCGTCCGTGCCTTCCGACATGGACTTCACCTCCTGCCACGTGGGCCAGCTCATCTACTTCGGCGCCTCCGTCGTGAGCATGTACGCCATACTCGCCTGGTTCCGCAAGCGCGACTCGAGCACGCTGCAACTCAACCGGGCGTCGTTTCTCGTCAGTCTGATCGCGATGGGAGCGCTGCTTCCGGCGTGTTTTGTCCTGCAGGCCGTCGGCATGTGGGTCCCGCTTCCTGCCGTGTACGCGACGTGCGCGTGCAGCGGCGTGTTCACGTGCTTTGGGTTCGTGCTCTGGGACGACCTGATGGTGCGCGGCTACATGGGCGGCAGCGGCTTTTTGCACAGCATCGTCTTTGCCGTCGGGGGCGTGGTCTTCGTCGCGTGCATGCTCGCCGGCAGCCAAGCCGTCATCGGGACGCTGTGCCTGGTCTTTCTGTTGGCAAGCGCGTTTCTAGCCGCGTTCATCACCAAGCGCGCGGAGAAGAGCCGCGACCTTCCCGTGCAGGGGGCGGTCGAGCACTTCAAACGCGCGTTTCACCTGGACGTGCTCACGTGTGCCACCACCTTGCCGTTCGGCTTTGCGTTCATCTTGCTCTACGACCGCCTCGGTGTGGGAATCGTCGCGGTCATGCTGCTCGCCGTGGCCATCGACTTCGCGCTCAACATGCTCATCGGGGCGCACCGCGTCATCCCCTTCATGGGAACGCTGCGCACGTGCATGGCGCTTTCGACGGTCGCGCTGCTGCTCTTCACCGTCCCGAGCGACCCCGCGAAAGTGGTCGCGCTTGGCGTCGTCGTGTGCGTGTGGTTCGTCTACCGAACGGTCAACGGCTCGTCGCTCATGAACCTCGCGGCGTCCAAGAAGGTCTCGCTCCAGTACTGCGTCGGGAGGGGCAAGCTCGCCGGCAACATCGGGTTCATACTCGGCCTCGCCGTCGGCATCGCTACTGTGCAGACGCTGCCCGCGCACCCCGCGGCAAGCGGCTACGTCGCCCTCGCGATCGTGGCGTGCATGGTGCTCGCGGCATTGTTCTTGCTGCCCTTCGACAACGAATCCGAAGCACCCGGCATCCACACGCTCGTGCCCATCGAGAAAAGCGACCTCGAGTTCCCCGAAGAGGTCGACCTCGCCAGGAAGTGCCAGGCTCTCATAGACCGCTACAAGCTCTCCCCGCGCGAGAGCGAGGTGCTGGGCTACATCGTGAAGGGCAGGAACGCGCGGCATGTCGCCGACAGGCTCTGCATTTCCGAGAGCACGGCAAAGACGCACATCTCCAACATCTACCGCAAGACGAACGTCCACAGCCAGCAGGAGCTCCTGGACATCATCGAGGAGCTCTGAACCGGGGTGTCCCCTCGTGCCAAAGTGAGACGATACCCACGGCCCCTCGTGCCATCGGCAAACCTCGTGCCAGATATGCGAAAGCCCCACGGCAAGGGACTCGCCTTTGCCGTGGGGCCTGTAGATGAGAAGCGTTCGCTCTGGTGCTATTCGAAGGGAACGGGGTCTTTCTCGACGTCCCATTCCTCGAAGATCACGTCGTTGTGGAAGCGGTACACGCCGTAGATTCCCACGAACTCGTAGCCGACGCACTTGAACGTCCCGCCGATCGAGGTCACGAATTCCGCGGCATCGGTGTTGAACGCACCGTTTTCGAACAGGTAGAAGTCAGCCACCGTGTCTTTGCTCCCCAGCGGCGCGATGAAGATGCCGCTGCCGAACTCCACTGGAATGCCCGCGCTCTTGAGCCGCAGGTTCTGCACTGCCAGCTTTGGCTCGAACCTGTCGACCCACTTGCGGTGCGCAAGGCGCGCCCACTGCGCCCACACGCGCGTGTCCTTCATGGCCTCATCGGAAAACAGCGCATCGAAGTACTGCTGGTAGCCGGCCGCGTCCTTCGCGTACGCCTCCATGCCGGGGCGGAACTCGTCTCCCAGCGTCACATACAGGTACAGCTTCTCCAACTCGGCGCGCTTGCGCACAGGCGACGCCTCGATACTTGCTTTGAGCTCGCGTGCATCCATCTTTCATCCTCGCTTCTCGTAAATCGAAAACTGACTAGACCTCGTACTCAAGCTTCGCGTCCTTGCCGCGGGGCAGGATGAAGAAGCACAGGACGAGCGCGAGCACGTACGAGGGCAGCTGCAGCGCGAGGCTTGCCGTCTGCCAGCCGAACGTGCTCATGACGGCCCCGAACAGCGGGGAGCCGACTGCAGAGCCCATGTTCTGGCAGAACTGCAGCACAGCCATCGCCATCGTCGCCCCCATCGCCGTCTTGGGCATGACCATGGGGCCTGTGGGGCGCAACGACCCGCCGCACATGCCGCCGCCGATGCCCTGCAAGATGATGACGGCCCACATGATCGCGTAGGCACCAGAGCCGGTGTCGAACATGAAGAAGCCCGTGGGAATGAGCAGTACCATCATGATGATGCTCACGATAAACTTGCGGCCGAGCGGCAGCTTGTCCATGAGCTTGCCCGTAAGCGGCGCCACGAACATCGAGATGAGCATGATGATGGAGGTGAGGCTCGAAGCCATCTGGGCGTCAAAGCCGAGCTGGGTCTCCAGGAAGGTGTTGTAGTAGGTGTTCATGATGCCGATCGTG
>JBJEHP010000337.1:0-4897 GCA_051876145.1 Coriobacteriales bacterium
CTCCACGTTCTCGAGTGCCGTGAGGTTTTGGACCAGGTTGTAGAACTGGAAGACGAAGCCGATGTCGTGGCGGCGGTACTGGACGAGCTCTTTATCCGAATAGGAACTGATCTGCCTGCCGTCGAGCAAGATCGTGCCCGACGTGCAGCTGTCCATGCCGCCCAGCATGTTGAGGAGCGTGGTCTTGCCCGACCCGGAGGGGCCCACGAGCACCGCCAGCTCGCCGCGCTCGATGGAAAAGCTCATGCCGTCCACCGCGGCGACTTCGACCTCGCCCATCGTGTAGACCTTGCGCACGTCGTGGAACTCGACAAAAGCCATGGCACGGCACCCCCCCTTGCGAATCGTCACCCCTATTGTACAGGGCAGATGGGCTCATCGAACGGACGCATCGCCGGCTCGTCGACGAGGACGTCCGCTTTGCCCTGCGAAAGCTCGGTCACCCAGGCAACCGTCGCGGGGCTGTCCTCGTGACGGACGCGGATGGTCACGGTCACGTCCCCCGCGAACTCCGTCGAGATGACCTGCACGCCGCGCTGGTCGAGCTCGTAGCGGAGCAGCTCATAGGTGGCGTAGTCGGCGGCTATGAGGATGTCGTCGCACAAGATGACGCTGACGATGCGCGCATCGGAGAACGCCGCCTGCGCCGCGCTCGTGTAAGCGCGCACCAGCCCGCCCGTCCCCAGCAGCGTCCCGCCGAAGTAGCGGGTCACGACGCAGACGACGTCGCGCAGGTCGAGATGCTCGATAACCGAGAGCGCCGGGAGCCCGGCGGTCTTCTTGGGCTCGCCGTCGTCCGAGTAGCGCACGCGGTTGTTCTCGCGCAGCACGTACGCGTAGACGTGGTGTCGCGCGTCTGGATAGGTCGCCCGCACCGCATCGATGAACTCGCGCGCCTCGCGCTCGGATTCCACGTGCTGCACCTGGCCGATGAAGCGGCTCTTGCGGTCTACGTACTCCGACGTGCCCGAAGCGGCAATCGTCCGGTAGCCGTCGTGCGCGCCTATGTCGGAAATGTTGGTCATGCACCGAGTATAGCGGCACGCGGCAGGCGCCATGCCTATAATGCCGTTATGGCTTATTTACCGATGAACCGACAAGAGATGGAAGCGCGCGGCTGGGACCGTGTCGACTTCGTGTACGTGAGCGGCGACGCGTACGTCGACCACCCCTCGTTTGGCATGGCGATCATCACGCGCCTGCTCGAGGCGCATGGCTTCAAGGTGGGCGTGATCGCGCAGCCCGACTGGCGCGACCCGAGCAGCATCGCCGTGTTCGGCGAACCGAAGCTCGGCTTTCTCGTGTCCTCGGGCAACATGGACTCGATGGTCAACCACTACACCGTCGCCAAGCACCGCCGCAAGACCGATGCGTACTCGCCCGGCGGCAAGATGGGGCTGCGCCCCGACCACGCGTGCGTCGTCTACGGCAACCTCATCAGGCGCACGTTCAAGCACACCCCGATCATCCTGGGCGGCATCGAGGCGTCGCTGCGCAGGCTTTCGCACTACGACTACTGGGACGACAAGCTGCGCCGCTCGGTCCTGCTCGACTCCGGCGCCGACCTCGTGAGCTATGGCATGGGCGAGAAGTCCATCGTCGCCATCGCCGAGGCGCTGCAGGCGGGGCTGAAGGTGGAGGACCTGACCTTCATCCCCGGCACCGTGTACAAGTGCCGCTCGATCGGCCATTGCTTTGAGCCGGTGATCCTGCCCACCTTCGAGCAGATGCAGGCGGACAAGGGCGTCTACGCCAGGAGCTTTGGCATGCAGTACCGAAACCTCGACCCGTTTTCGGCGCACACCGTCGTGGAGGAGCACCCCCACGGCGTCTTCGTCGTGCAGAACCCACCGTCGGAGCCGCTTTCGACCGAGGAGATGGACGCCGTCTACGCGCTGCCCTACGAGCGAAGCTACCACCCCTCCTACGAGAAAGCGGGCGGGATCCCCGCCATCAAGGAAGTCAAGTTCTCGATCATCAGCAACCGCGGCTGCCTGGGCGAGTGCGCCTTCTGCGCGCTCAACTTCCACCAGGGGCGCATCATCCAGTCCAGAAGCGACGAGTCGATTCTGGCGGAGGCCGAGGCGATGACGCACGATCCCGCCTTCAAGGGCTATATCAACGACGTCGGCGGCCCGACGGCCAACTTCCTCAAACCGGCCTGCGGCAAGCAGCTCAAGGCGGGCGCCTGCATCGACCGGCGCTGCCTGTCGCCCGAGCCCTGCAAGGCGCTCGAGGTGTCGCACAAGCGCTTCGTCAAGCTGCTGCGCAAGCTCCGTGCCCTGCCCGGCGTCAAGAAGGTCTTCATCCGCAGCGGCATCCGCTTCGACTACTGCCTGCTGGACAAGGACCGCACCTTCATCCGCGAGCTCGTGGACTACCACGTGAGCGGGCAGCTGCGCCTGGCGCCCGAGCACGTCTCGAACGCCGTGCTCAAGGTGATGGGAAAGCCCCGCAACGAGGTGTACCAGCAGTTCGTGCGCGAGTTCGACAAGGAGACGAAGAAGACCGGCAAAGAGCAGTACGTCGTGCCGTACCTCATGTCCTCGCATCCGGGATCGACGATGAAAGAGGCCGTCGAGCTGGCAGAGTTCTGCCGCGACCTGGGCTACAACCCCGAGCAGGTGTCCGATTTCTACCCCACGCCGTCGACCGTCTCGACGTGCATCTACTACACGGGCATCGACCCGCGCACCATGGAGCACGTGTACTGTCCCACCGACCCGCACGAGAAGGCGATGCAGCGCGCGCTCATCCAGTACCGCAACCCGAAAAACCACGACCTCGTCGTCGAGGCGCTGAAGAAGGCGGGGCGCGAGGACCTCATAGGCTACGACAAGAAGTGCCTCGTGCGTCCGGGGAAGGCTGGCAAGGGCTCGAAGGGCAAAGGGGCGGGCCAGGCGCGCAAGACGCCCAAGGGCGCCGCCCGAAACGGCGCGCGGCGCAGCGGCGCACCCGCGCGCAAGCCCGGCCGCGCGTAGCCACCAAATAGCCACCGAGAACCGACCCCACTGGCTCTGCTAGCGGACGCCGTCTGCTATTGGGACCACCGAGAACCGACCCCGAGCGGACGCTTCCCCGAGTGGACGCTCCTAGATGGGCCGGGCTAGTCTTTGCGCTTGGGACGGTAGGTCATCGAAAACGGGCTGCTGCGCGGCGTTCCGAACTCGTAGGGTGTCTGCCCCGTCACGGCATCTGCGTTGAAGCCGGGCGCCTTGAGCGGATGCGCGCTCTGCCGCACCTGCTCCTTTTCCTGCTCGCGCAGCTTCATCTTGAGGTAGTCCCCGCGCTCGAAGCGCATGTAGCGCTTGCGCAGGGTCACGATGAACGGGTCGTCCTCGTAGTCCTTCAGGTCCTCCTCGGGGTCGCGCTGCTCGTTGCTGCCGTTGTCGAAGCTGTATTCACGCTCCATGTCGTCTGCCTCGCTTTCGTCTGCAGGGCGCGAATCCGTGCCCGCATTTCCTCCGTCTTCGGATGCATCCTCCCTATCAGAAGGCTCGCCACCCGCTTGCTCGCTCTCATCGTCCTCGTCGTCACCCGCGGCCTCAGACGGGCGCGGAGCATCGGAGCCCGAGCCGCCCGAGCTCTCGTCGCCTTGCGTCCCCTGCGTGGGGTCGTCCCCCCGGCGGGAACTGCCATCGCCCCCGCCGGAGGCACCGCCGTCACCGGAGCCGTCGCCCGAAGTGCCGCCCTCGCCGGAGCCGGCGCCATCGGTTCCATCCGCCGTGCCATCCCCGTCGGCGCTGCCGTCAGGCGACGCGTCATCCGAGCCGTCCTTCGAGCGCCCGCCCGAGTGTCCGCCCGATCCTCCCGACGAATCCGCATCGCCCGTCCCGTCCGAATCGCTCACACCGCTCTCGCCATCAGCGCCATCGCCGCCGGAGCCTCCCCCGGAGCCGCTCACATCACGCGACCCGGCATTGCCCGCGCCGCCTTGTGGCATACCCGGCTGCGTAGAAGAGCCCGAGCCTCCCCGACTGCCCTCGGGACTGCCGGTCAGACTCCCGAACCCGGCCATGTCGTTTTCGCCGAGCGAGAGGTCCGTATCCGATTCCGAGCGCGCCTGGTCCTCGTGCCGATGCGAGTCCTTGCCACGAGCAGGTTCGTCGCTCCTGCTCGACGTGTCCTGCGCGTTGCTGCCGCGTGATGATCCGGCACCCGCCGTCTGCGAGCGCGAATTGCCCTGCATGCTATGGCCCTCGGAAACATCTTCCTCGCCGCGGTCTCCCGCGTCCGAGCCTGCGCCATCCTGTCCATCTCCGGATCCGCGCACATCAGCGCTGCCTCCGTGCGAGGCGCGCGAACCCGTGCCCGAGCTCGGGCCGCGGAAGTCGTCGCCCTGCCCGTTCGGAATCTTGTCCGGCACCGACTGCTCGCCCATTCCGCCGCCAAATCCGGGTGCACGGGGGACCTGCCGCTGCTCGGACGTCGAGCCCGGAACGCCGTCTCCAGCAGTATCGTCTGGCTGCCCGTCCTCAGAGTTCTCCTGTGTCGGAATCTCGCCAGAACCTTCTCCCACGCCCTGACCGGCGCCTTCGCCTCCCCCGAACAACCTGCCCTGCTCGGGATTCACCGCCGCGTCGAGCGTACGGGTCTTGCGCAGATGCGCTTCGAGCACGTCCTCCTCGCCCATATCCTCGAGCACGCGCTCGAGGACTTTCGTCGGGTCGAGCCCGAGCTGCAGCTCGACGATGTCCTCGGACAGGTACACGCCATGGTTCTTCTCGGCATACGTGCGCATCTTCTTGACGCGGTTGCGATCGTACGAGAGCGGGTAGCCCTCGGTGCCGTTGTAATCGGAGGGCGCGCCGGGGAAGCGATGCGCCCACAACGCTCCCAGGTGGAACAGCACCGGCTTTCCAGCAAGCGGGAACTCAAGGCGCTTCGGGTTGAGCGG
>JBJEHP010000338.1:0-4889 GCA_051876145.1 Coriobacteriales bacterium
CGCTGCTGAGCCTGCTGCTCGACGCCATCGCGGGGGAGTGCGCGAAGGCACTCGACCAGGAGAGCCTCGTGCTCGACCTGCGCGATGTCCTGCGCGAGGTCAAGCCCGAACTTCTCGACGGCAAGACGGTCGACGAGACGCTGCACCCGCGCATCGAGCGCCGCGAGTTCGAGTTGGCACGCCGCATGGATGCCGGCATCGCGTCTAAGGCGTACATCCGCAAAGAGCGCCTCGTCATCGGCAAGCTGCGCGCCTTCGCGGCGCAGTGCACGGCCGAGAAGACTCCCGGCGGCGACATCGCGTTCCACACGCTCGAGCGCTGCTACAAGGCCGAAGTGGACAAGATCAAGCCGCTCGTGGATACCGCCAACGAGAAGATCGACAACGCCTTCGACTTCGTCGACGACTGCTTTGCCAACCGCGAGATGCTCGTGTTCCTCGCGGAGCTGACGACGCGCCAGACCACGACGAACTTCATCTCGCACTACGGCAACGAGAAGTACTACGCGCACAACGACGAGCTGCAGGTTGACCAGACGCGCACGAGCCTTTCCGCGCGCATCAAGGGGCTCGACGAAGACGACATCGTTCGCCCGATCGACGAGGTCTCGCAGTCGCACATCACGTCCGTCGACATGGGCGGCGCCGTTGGCTTCAGGGGCGGGGATGCCCAGACGCCCGTCAAGGCCGAGGGCGAGATCACGGACGCGGGGCTTGCCGAGTACTACAGCGGCAAGCAGTTCGAGTACGGCTTTGCCTCGATGAGCAAGATGAACCTGCTCGCCCACACCATCAAGGGCAAGCGCGTGCTGGACGTGTGCTGCCGCCGCGGCAAGGGCGTCTACAAGTTCAGCGCGAAGATCGCCCCGGGCGGGCATGTCATCGGCACCGACTGGAACCCCGACTACGTCGACGACGCCATCGCGGGCATGGACCGCGCCTGGCACGACAACGGGCTCAAGGAGAACAACATGGAGTTCCGCGTCGCGTTCCCCGAGAAGCTCATCGACGCGGGCATCGGCGACGAGACCATGGAAGTCGTCTACATCAACAACGTCATGACGCTGCTCTACGACCAGGAGCGCGCCCTGCAGGAATTCGCGCGCGTGCTCAAGCCGGGCGGTCTGCTCATCCTCGAGACGATCTTTGCCGACCGTCCGCGTGACGAGAAAGTCGTCGAGGCGGCGCGCCATATCGGCAACAGCATCCAGGCGGCGCGCACGCAAGACGAGAACTTCGCGTGGCTTGCCGAGGCGGGCTTTGGCGATCCGGTCATCGAAGAGGCGTACGACGTTGCGGCGAACCGCGGGTTCAAGGCGAGCCACACGGTCGAGACGGTGCCGGGCGACGAGGATGTGAAGTACCAGGCGGTCTCGGTCTACGTGCGCAAGAAGTAGGCTGCCGCCGCTGGTGGACTGGCTATACTGGAACCCTGGCATGCGATTGCTGCCGGGGTTCCTTTTGTTATGGAGGCGTACATGAAGCTGCTTGTCATCGGCGATAGAGCCCGCACCGAGAAGTTCCTGCCCGATCTGCCCATCGTGGGAGAGACCGAGCTTTTTGTGGTGGAACGCGGCACGAGCGACGAGGACATCTTGCAAAAGGCGGCGGATGCCGATGCGATCTTGGCCGATGCGATCTCTCCCGTGTCCGCCACGCTCATAGACGGGATGCCCAAGCTCAAGCTGATCCACTCCGAGGGCGTCGCGTTCAACGCCATCGATTGCGAGGCAGCGGCGCAGCGGGGCATCTACGTGTGCAACAACCGAGGCGTCAACGCGGTGGCCGTGGCCGAGCAGACGCTGCTGCTCATCTTGGGCATTCTCAAGCACGTTGCCGAAGGCGACGCGGCCGTGCGCGCGGGCGAGCAGATCGCGTACAAGGAGCAGCTCATGGTGAGCGGCATCGAGGAGCTCTCCGGCATGACCGTCGGCCTCATCGGCTTTGGCGCCATCGCGCGTGAGGTGGCCAAGCGCTTGAACGCGTTCGACGTAGATGTCGTCTACACGAAGCGCCACAGGCTCGACGAAGATGAGGAGCGCGCCTTGGGAGTGCGCTACCTCGAGCGTGACGAGCTGCTGGCGACAAGCGATATCGTGAGTGTGCACGTGCCCGTGACGTCCGGCACGCGCGGCATGGCAGACGACGCATTCTTCGCGCAGATGAAGCAGGGGTCGTATCTCATCAACACGGCGCGCGGAGAGATCGTCGATAACGAGGCGCTCATCAGGGCACTCGAGAGCGGAAGGCTCAAGGGGGCTGCGCTCGACACGGTCGCGCCCGAGCCCGTGACCGCCGACAACCCACTCGTGACCCTTCCGCCCGAGCTGGCGTCCCGCATCCTGTTCTCGCCGCATATCGGAGGCGTGACGACGAACATGTTCGCCCGTGCGCACCGTTGCGTGTGGGAGAACGTTGCGCGCGTCGCCCGCGGCGAGCGGCCCGTGAACGTCGTCAACGGGCTCTAATGCGGTAACGTGGGGCTTGCTGCCTATTGCTGGATGCCGAGCAGCTCGCGGTAGAGCGCCTCGTCGTCTGCACCGAACACGTCGAACACGACGTCTATTCCCGCCTCGGCATGGGCGGCGATCCAGCTTGTCACGGTGTCGATGGCAAGCTTTGCGGCCTCGCGTTGCGGGTATCCGAACACTCCCGTGCTGATGCAGCAAAAGGCGATGGAGCGGCAGGTATGCGCCTGTGCGGCCTCGAGGCAGCTCGTATAGCAGCTGGCGAGCTGGTCGCGCTGCAGCTCGCTTGGAGCGCCCTGCACGATGGGGCCCACGGTGTGCACGATGTAGCGGGCGGGCAGGTTGAAGGCGCCGGTCACCTTTGCCGTTCCCGTCGGCTCCTCGTGCCCCTGCGCCGCCATGAGCTCGGCGCACTGCTCGCGCAGCTCGACGCCCGCAAAGGTATGGATCGCGTTGTCGATGCAGTAGTGGCCGGGTACCCAGCAGCCGAGCATCTGCGAGTTGGCGGCGTTCACGATGGCGTCGACTCTCAAGCGCGTGATGTCGCCGTGCCACAGGAACAGGTGCGGCCCAAGCGGGGAGGGCGTTGCGTCGGCACGTGTGGCGATGCCATCGGCTGCGATGAGCTCGCGCAGGACCTCGTCTTGCAGCTCGTAGAACTCCCGGCTCGCATGGACGGGTTCGCGCGTGTTCACGAGCGCTCTGAACAGCTGCCACAGCTCGTCTTGCGTCGCGTTCTGCGAGGGCTCCTCGAAACGGGGGCCGTTGCGGTGGACGTTGCGCTCGTCGATGAGATAGGCAACGAGTCGTTCGAGCTTTGACTTCACGGGTTGTGCCTCGATTCTGCTGGTATGTGGCCTGCGTGCAGTATAGGCCGAGAAACGCAAAGCGGCCCCGCGCACCATGGTGGTGGCGAGGCCGCAGGTGAGCACGAGGTGCAGGCGGAGCTACATGATCTTGACGACCCAGCCCTCGGGGCCTTCGATTTCGCCGTCCTGGATGGAGGTGAGGGTCTCGCGCAGCTTCTTCATGACGGGGCCAACCTCTTCCATGCCGCTTGCGAAGACATACTGCTTGTCACCGTCGTCGACCTCGCCGACGGGGGAGATGACGGCAGCGGTGCCGCACATGCCGCACTCGGTGAACTCGCCGTTCGTGACCTCCTCGAACTTGACCGGGCGCTCGACGACCTGCATGCCGAGGATATCGCGTGCGACAACGACGAGCGAGCGGCGCGTGATGGACGGCAGGATGGAGTCAGTGAAGGACTTGGGGACGACGAGCGTGCCCTCCTTGTCGACGAACAGGAAGTTGGCACCGCCGGCCTCTTCGACGTAGGTGCGAGTCTCGGGGTCGCGGTACATATTGTCGGCGTATCCGTTGGCGTGCGCCTCGACGCCCGCTTTGAGCGACATGGCGTAGTTGAGGCCAGCTTTGATGTTGCCGGTGCCATGCGGTGCGGCGCGGTCGTAGTAGGTCGTGGAGACCTTGACGGGCTTGACGCCGCCGGAGTAGTACGGGCCGACGGGGGTCACGAGGATACGGAACTGGTACTCGTCAGCGGGCTTGACGCCGATGACGTCGCCGGTCGCGACCATGAAGGGACGGATGTAGAGCGTCGCGCCCGAGCCGAACGGCGGAACCCATGCGGCGTTTGCCTTGACGACCTCCTTGACCGCCTCGACGAACTTCTCCTTGGGGAAGGAGGGCATCATGAGACGGGCGGCAGAGTCGTACATGCGCTCGGCGTTGAGGTCGGGACGGAAGCACACGATGTCGCCGTTTTTGGTGGTGTACGCCTTGAGGCCCTCGAAGACCTCCTGGCAGTAGTGGAAGATGCCCGCGCATTCGGAAAGCGTGAGGGTGTGGTCGGTCGTGAGGCCGCCTTCTTCCCATGCGCCGTTCCGGTAGTTGCAGACGTAGCTGTAGTCAGTCGGCTGGTAGGCAAAGCCGAGGCTGCCCCAATCGATGTCTTTCTTTTCCACGGACAATCATCTCCAGTGCTTGGATGTCAAAACGAACTGCACGAAATTCTACTACTGCAGTCGAGTATAGGGACGTGAATTCACCTCAATTTATACGTCGTGCGGTCGTATTGCACCGTACGCTGCGCGTTCGCGCGAGAAACGTGGCAGTGCCACATATCCCGCGCCTGCAGCGCAAAAAGAGTGGCAGTGCCACACATCCCACGGTTTCTGCGCGAGAAGAGTGGCAGTGCCACACGTTTGCTGCAAAACGCACGGAAAGAGTGGCAGTGCCACGCATCCCGTGCATCTTATGCGCGCTCGGAGACGCTCTTCTTGTCCCTGAGTCCGTAGTACGGGGAGAGCCAGAACAGCAAGACGAGCGTGAGCACGACGGAGACGAGCTCCGCGACGATGACGGAGTACCAGATACCGTCGGCTCCCATGACGAGCGGCA
>JBJEHP010000339.1:0-4880 GCA_051876145.1 Coriobacteriales bacterium
GAGATGGTAGGAGGCAGATTCATATGAAGGCAACGCAAACCAGGCTCATCGAGTTCGTCTCCCAACCAGACACGTGCTTCTCCATCCCCGTGTTCCAGCGCGCCTACGTCTGGGACGAAAAAGACTGCGATACCCTTTGGCATGATGTCATCACCGCAGGCCAAAACGATGCCGAGCATTTTATCGGAACCATCTTGCACCTGCAGGACGAGCAGGCCGCCCAGCAGGCACGGGCAGCAGACGTTGAGACCGCGCCGCAGGTGCTGGACGTCATCGACGGGCAGCAGCGCCTCACCACGGTCACGCTCATGCTCGCTGCCCTGCGCAACGTGCTCGTGCAGGAGGCGGGCCCGGACGAGGCGACGGCAAGGGGGATCGAGGCGAAGTACCTCCGCGTGAACGGAGACTACCGGTTGGAGCTCTCTGAGTACGACCGGCAGACGCTCTTCGACATCGTGGACGGCATCACTCCCCCGCTTCCCGTGAAAGACGAGGATGCCGGGGCAGACGCCTTCGAAGACTACGAGGGGTCGGTCGCCGTCGCCACGAACTACCATTACTTCGCGAGCAAGATGGCCACGGAAGGCTTTGACGCGCAGACGCTGTTGCGCGGACTGGAAAACCTCATCGTCATCTCGGCAGAGCTCGAGGAGGGCGACGCCGCCCAGCAGGTCTTCGAGAGCCTGAACGCAAAGGGCATGCCGCTCACGACGGGCGACCTCGTCAAGAACTGCCTGATGGCAGACGTCCCCTTCGCGATGCAGTCCAGGTTCTTCTCCGAGTACTGGAAGCCCATTCAAACCGCCTTTGGCGATGACGACACGGGGCTTGCCGCGGCTCTGCACGGCTGGCTGGCGCTTCATGCACGCCACCTCAAGATCCACTCGAAAGACGAGGTCTACGGCGCGTTCAGGACCTATGCGGCAACAGTCGCACCGGGCGAGCGCGAGCAGATGCTCGACAGCCTCAAGACGTTTGCCCTGGCCTTCCACGACCGGGGAGGCGGAGCGCCCGCGCAATGGGAACGCAAGATCGAAGACGGGAAGACCGTGGGGAACAAGCGCCTGTTCGGGCGCGCGTGAGTATCGGACTGTCGGGGATTGCCCGGCCTTCGCCGCAGCACCCCAGCGCCCTACCCCAGCACCGAGTTTCCCCGCAGAGACACGACGAAGGGGCCAGCACCTGTGAAGGTGCTGGCCCCTTTCGATTGTCTGAAGTCCTACTTACCGAACATCGCGCTCAGTGCCGGAATCAGTGCCTCCGCGTCACTGCCAGACGGTGCAAAACCGCCAGCAGCACCTATGAGCCCCAACAGGCCCAAGACCACAAACAGAGCCGCTGCCACAGCGCCGATTATCGCAATGAGAATCACGATAATGAAGACGACGGGCGAATCCTCCATTCTTGCTCCTTGTCGTTATCCCTATAGAGAGACGTGCCATCGCATCTTCCCCAAGACGCGATGCCACAGATTATACCGTTAGCGATATAGAGCAAGGTCGAAAAAACGAAAATCACCGATTATTACAACCGCTCGGCGAGGTCGTAGATCAAGCGCACCGTCTTGTTCCAGCCGATGCAGGCATCGGTAATCGACTTGCCGTACACGCCCCCGTCGATGGGCTGGTTGCCGTCCTCGAGATAGCTCTCCACCATGAAGCCGCGGATGATCTTGGCAATGGAGTCGTTGCGGCGGCAGCTCTCAAGTACATCCTTGCAGATACGCGGCTGCTCGAAGGGGCGCTTTCCCGAGTTGTCGTGGTTGCAGTCGATGATGACGGCGGGATTCTCGTACTCGCCGGTCAAGTAGACCTCGGCCAGACGCTCCAGGTACTCGTAGTGGTAGTTGGGGTACATGATGTTGTCGAGACCACGGTAGCCGCGCAGCACCGCGTGCGCGAGCGGATTGCCCGTCGAGGTGACGTCCCAGTTGCGGTAGATGAAGTCCTGGCTCTGCTGCGCCGCATAGATGGCGTTGAGCATGACCGCGGTGGATCCGCCCGTGGGGTTCTTCATGCCGACGGGCACCTCGACGCCGCTCGCCACCTGGCGGTGGTCCTGGTTCTCGACCGAGCGCGCCCCGATGGCAACGTAGGCGAGCAGGTCGAACAGGAAGCGGTAGTTGTCGGGATAGAGCATCTCGTCGGCCGTGAACATGCCCGTCTCCTCGATGACGCGCAGATGCATGTGGCGGATCGCCTTGATGCCCGCGAGCAAGTCGGTGCCGCCCTCGGGGTTGGGCTGGTGCAGCAGCCCCTTGTAGCCCGTGCCCTTGGTGCGCGGCTTGTTCGTGTAGACGCGCGGGATGATGATGAGCTTCTCGCTCACCTCGTCGCGCACCTTCGCAAGGCGCATCATATATTCGAGGACCGAGTCCTCCCTGTCTGCCGAGCACGGCCCGATGATGAGCAGCTTCTTGTTGCTCGTGCCCGTGATGACCGCCGCGACCTCGGCGTCGAAGGCCTGCTTGGCCTCGGCGAGCTCCGGGGCAAGCGGCATCTCCTCCCGTATCTCCTGGGGTATGGGCAAGCGTCGCTTGAAGTTCATGGTTGGCATGATATGTTCTCCTACATGCGGTGTTTTTGTATTTGGCTCATCAATATAGCAGTCGAGATGGACTGCGCCCATTCCGTTATCAGATAGCTGGCCATCGATAACGCCGTACGGAGCAAAGCAGTGTCGGAAGACCGCAAGCAGCTCCGTGTCGAGCCTCTATCCTCGGCTTTTTCTATTCCACAAGTAGATGATGTATTTCCTCTTGACAACATGCATTGCAGCAGAAGGTGCGTTAGAATGCGCCAAGTTATCACAAGATTAGATAAAGAAAGGTGAAGCATGTCGAAGCAGACCAAGACGCTCAAGCAGCTGAAGAAAGCGGGTAACCTCGCAAACCGCGCATTCCACAAGAACGGACCCAAGAGCTACAAGAAGGGCCAGGGCGCGCTGCTCAAGGTCCTCCACGTGCATGACGGCGAAATGACCTCGCGCGAGCTCGTGGATGTGCTCGGCTTCAACCGCGGCCAGCTCAAGGACGTGGTCCGCAAGGCACAGCGCAACGAGTACGTCACGATCGTCGACCATGAGGACAAGCGCACCTACACGGTGAAGATCACCGAGCAGGGCGACAAAATCGCCGAGAAGCGCTGCGCCGCGCACGAGAAGACCGCCGCAGATATCCTGTCTTCCCTGAGCGACGAGGAAATCGAGCAGCTCAACGCGCTGACCGAGAAGGTCATCAAAAGCTGCAAGGACCTCGGCGCCCACGGCAAGCGCAAGAAGGCTCACAAGAAGTGCGGCCATCACGGCAAGCATCGCCACTAAAACGCACGCGGAGCGCGCGGGATGTGTGGCACTGCCACGTTTCCCGCGCTGCAAACGCGAGATGTGTGGCACTGCCACGTTTCCCGCGCATGAAAGAAGGGGGCCTGCAGCTCGACACTGCAGGCCCCCTCTTATTCTCTCGTTCAACGTCCTCTTAGACCAGGAGAATTCCCTAGTCCTGCTCGGGCCTGACGGCGAACTCCTGGAAGAACCCCTTCGGGTCCTCGAGGTCGTCGACGGACGTCACATCGCGGCCGAGGACGAACGCGCCGGTCCAGTCGCCGAAGACACGCAGCTTGCGCTCCCAGGACGGCAGCGCCAGCCCGTGGTAGCCGCGATGCGCCATCCACGCCGGCCAGCCGGTAAAGATGAGCTTCTTGTTGCCGTTGGCGAACAGCCCCCTGTTGACGCCCAGGCCGGCGACCATGCCCGCGTTCTCGTGGTAGTACTGCTCGAGCGCCTCGCCGCGCAGCGCATGCACGAGATTCCTTGCCAGCACCTTCGCCTCGCGCACGGCGTGCTGGGCCGTCGGGGCACACGACCCGTCGGGGAAGCCGCCACCGGAAAGGTCCGGGGCCTTCGTGCAGTCGCCGACGCCCCACGCGTCCTGCACCAGCGAGCCGTCCTCGTTGACGACGCACAGGTACTCGTTGCAGTTGAGCCTGCCACGCGGGTCGAGCGGCAGGTCGGTGTTCTTCAGAACCGGCGCCGCGATCTGCCCGGCCGTCCACACGAGCAGCCCGCAGTCGATGACCTGGCCATCCGACAGGTGCAAGAAGCCGTCGGTCGCGTCTTCGATGCTCGTCTTGAGCAGCACGTGCGCGCCGCGGTCTTCCAGCATGTCGATGACCCACTGGCCGCGCTCGGGCGGCACTTCCGGCATGATCTTGTCCATGACCTCGATAAGGTAGAGGTTCACTTCCCTGAAGCTGACGCCGCGCGTTTTGCGCGCCAGGTCATGCGCGAGGCTGACGATCTCTGCGAAGCACTCCGTGCCAGACAGGCCGCCGCCGACCACGGCAAACGTGAGCAGGCGGTCGCGATGGCGCGAGCCCTTGGGCAGCGAGGCCGCCTCGTTGAAGTTCTGGATGAACGTGTTGCGGATGTAGGTTGCCTCCTGCGTGGTCTTGAGGCCGATCGCCTGGTCCGCGATGCCCGGCGTCGGGAACGTGCGGGTGACACCGCCCAGCGCGACGACGAGCATGTCGTAGGGAATCGCCCACTGCTCGCCCGACTTGCTGCGCACGTCGACCTCTTTGTCGGCGTGGCGAATGCCCTCTACCTTGGCCGTGACGATGTTGGTCTTGGGGAGGTGCTGCGCAAGCGGAACCTGCACATGGCGCGGCTCGATGGCGCCAGACGCCACTTCCGCCAAAAACGGCTGGTAGACGAGGTGTGAGTGCATGTCGACCAGCGTGACTTCCGCCTCACCCGGCTTCAGGCTCGCTTCAAGGCCCTTCGCGGTGTAGTAACCGCCCATGCCCCCACCCAAAATGACAATCTGTTTCATGGTCTCGTCTTCCTCACGTTGTTGTGAACACATGCGACGCCTAGCATAC
>JBJEHP010000340.1:0-4843 GCA_051876145.1 Coriobacteriales bacterium
CATGGTGTTCGATAAGAAGCTCTGCACAACGCGCGAGCTCTACGACGCGGTCATGGCAAATTGGGAAGGTTACGACGAACTCCGTCAGCGCTGCCTGAACGAGGTGCCGCACTACGGAAATGCCGATCCGTACGCCGATGAGCAGATGACCTACGTCACCGGCCTGTACATCTCTCTGTGCTCCGAAATGTCTATTGCTCGCGCGAAGGTCTACAAGGCGGGCATGTACGGCGCATCTGATCATATTGCGCAAGGCGCGCTCACCTGGGCGACCCCCGACGGTCGCAAAGATGGCGAGCCGCTTGCCGATGCGACTTCGCCCGCCCAGGCGCGCGACCACAACGGTCCGACGGCAGTTTTCAACTCGACGCTGTGCTTCGACCACAGCCGTGTCATGGACGGCATCGCCTTGAACATACGCATGCACCCGTCTGTGCTCGACAACGATTCGGGTGTGGAAAAGCTCGAAGCCATGACGCAGACCTACTTTGACCGCGGCGGCATGGAAGTGCAGTACAACGTGGTGTCTTCCGACACGCTGCGCGCTGCCCAGGCAGATCCGGAGTCCTATCGCGACCTGGTCGTTCGCATCGCCGGCTTCTCAGCGTACTTCACCGAGATGACGCCCGCTCTGCAAAACGACATCATCCGCCGTACTGAGAACCGTATCTGACGAAGTGCAATCAGGCGAGCCGGGCGCCTTCAAGTCCCGGCGCGGGCAAGGAACTATCGGAGCTTCACTGCAGTTTTCAAGGAGGGAAACATGAGTGATAGGTTAATGCTGATAGATGGGGAGTGGGTCGGTGCGTCAGATGGCGCCTTAAGGAAATCCACCAACCCCGCCACGGGAGAGGTGCTCGGATCATATCCGCAGGCGACTAAAGCGGATGTCGACCGCGCGCTCGAAGCAGCCCAGAGGGGAAAGAGGGAGTGGGCAGCGCTTTCGCATGTCGAGCGCAAGCAGGTGATCTTGAAGGCTGCCGACCTGTTCGACCAGCATCTCGACGAAATCGCCAGCATGGTTACGGCGGAAATGGGCAAGCCCATTGGGATGGCGCAAAGCGAGGCGGCGGAGATCCCGGCGCTGCTGAGGCTTTCCGCGTCTGCTGCCGACATGATGCAGGGAGAGGTCATTGGCGATCAGAGCGCGAAAGGCGGGGCGTTGGGGAACCTCGCGTTCACGAAGGTCGAACCGCTAGGCGTCGTAGCCTGCATCGGGCCGTTCAATTTCCCTGTGGCGACGCTGACGTTCAAGACTGCTCCCGCGCTGATGACGGGCAATGCGGTCATCATCAAGACGCCTTCGGATGCGTCGCTCACAGTACTGCGCTATGCCGAGATTTTGAATGAAGCAGGTTTCCCAGCTGGTGTCGTGCAGGCGCTCTCGGGCCCAGGCTCCAAGATGGGCGAGTGGCTGGTTGCCACCGACAAGATCGATGCCGTGTCGTTTACCGGTTCGACTGCGGTCGGGGCCAAGCTCATGGAATATGCCGCCCCGTACTTCCACCATATGCTGCTCGAGATGGGCGGCAACGACCCTCTCGTTATCACAGAGGACGCGAATCTGGAAAACGCGGTTGGGCAGAGCCTGTGCCGCATGGCCAATGCCGGCCAGATCTGCTGCATCACCAAGCGCTTCATCGTTCAGAACTCCATCAAAGACGCCTATCTGGAGGGGCTGAAGAAGGCGGTTGCCGGCATAAAGGTGGGCAATCCGGCAGACCCCGCAAACATGATGGGGTGTCTCGTGAACGAACGCGCTGCTGCCGAGGTCGTCTCGCAAGTTGAGGACATGGTCTCTCAAGGTGCCGCGCTGGTCGCGGGTGGCAAACGCGACGGTGCGTTTGTCGAGCCTACCATCATTGACTGCCCTAAAGACTTGCCAGCGGCAAAGAACCTCGAGATATTCGGACCGGTCTGGACGGTCATCGGATTCGATACCGACGAAGAGGCAATAGAGATTGCGAACCAGTCCGTTTATGGCTTGAACGGCGGCGTCATCGCCGGAAGCGTCGAGCATGGGCTGAAGATTGCTCAGCACATCGAATCCGGCACGGTCGTGGCAAATGGCGAGGGCAGCTTCCGCGATCCGAGGCATCCGTTTGGTGGCTACAAACACAGCGGTCTGGGCCGCGAGGGGATTCCCGATCTGATGAGGGAATTCACGCAGCGCAAGACGCTCGTGGTCCGCGGAATCGAATAGTATCAATCATCTATAGAGGAGAGTAGATATCATGGCAGAAGCACCTGCCGCCAAGAAAGGCGGACTTCATTACGCATGGGTCATCATGATCGCATGCTGCTTTATTCAGGCTGGCCAGCTCGGTATCATCATGAACTGCGGCGGTATCTTCCTGCAGCCGGTCTCCAGCTCCATTGGCTGCGGGCGCGGCGACCTCGCAATCTATATGACGCTGCAGGCATGGGCTCTCGCGCTCACGATGCCGCTCGTCGGAAAGTGGCTGCCGACGAAGAACATCAACGTGCTCATGACGACTGCGGCGGTAATCGACGGTTGCGCATTTGCGCTGATGTCACAGCTCACCGCGCCGTGGATGTGGTGGATTGACGCAATTGTGATCGGCTGCGCGTCCGCCTTCCTGTTCTTTGCGCCCGTTCCCATGATGATTCAAAACTGGTTCGCAAAGAAGAAGGGCCTCGCTCTCGGTATCGCGACTTGCTTTTCCGGTATCGGCGGCGCAATCCTGTCCCCGATCCTGTCTTCGCTGATTGCGAGCGCTGGCTGGCATACCGCCTACATCGTCGGCGGTGTCGTGTCCATGGTGCTGACGATTCCGTTCACTGCGTTTGTCATCAAGTTCAAGCCCGCCGATAAGGGCATGCTCCCGTACGGAGCTGAAGAGGGCGCAGCGCAGGCGGCAAATCCCGCGAAGAAGCAGGATGCCACAATCGAGCGCGGCATTTCCACTCAGCTCGGCTGGAAGTCCGGCATCATCTTCATCGTCTTCTTTATCGGCGGTTTCATGTCCCTTGCGACTTCGTTCACTAACCATCTGCCCGGCCTCGCTTCTTCCCTCGGCTATGCTTCCGCAGCCATTGGCCTGCTGGCATCGTGCAATATGATCGGCAATATGGTCGGCAAGCTCGTCCTGGGCCCGCTGTCCGATAAGATTGGCGTCAAGAAGTCCGTTGCCGTTGGCTACGTGGTCGTGTTCATCGGCCTTGCGCTTGTTCTGCTTGGCGGTGGCAACACGTTTGCCCTGTATCTCGGTGCCGCGTTCTATGGCGTCGGGTTCTCCGTGGCCACCTTGTTCCTGCCGCTCATCGTTGCAGAGATTGTCGGCAAGCGCGACTACCCGAAGATCTACTCCTACGCGACTTCGGGCAACGCCTTCATCGGCTCGCTCGGTATTACGATTTGCGGTTTCTGCTTCGACTTCACGGGAAGCTACTTTGGCGCACTGGCATTCATCGTTGTCGCACTCGTCATCGCAGTGCTCCTCATCGTTGCCGGCTATGTCCGCTCCAAGCATGTCATGCCGATTGCCGATGCTGAGTATGAAGAGCTCGTTGGCAAGCAGACTGCAGAGTAGGGGAGTTCTTCTTGAGCATCCCACATGCTCTATAGGTCTTTCTGAATAGCTAGTCCTCAGTGTGGCCCGCCGTCATGGCGGGCCACACGCGTGCTTTTTGTCCTGTGGGAAACTCGCGGCGCTGTCACGCATTCTGAGTCTTCGCGCATAACAGTCGTTGCCTCTCCCTGCTCCTGGGGCAAATGACAGCGTCCGCATTCTTGAAACATTGTATACTAGGGTATACAATAACTCCATGTTGGAAATAAAGAGAACAACAGAATTTGCGAAGTGGCTTAAGAAGCTGAAGGATGTCAATGCCAAGGCACGTATCAACTTGCGCATGCGGCGCATTTCTCTGACGGGCAATCTGGGAGATTGCAAGCCTGTGGGAGAAGGTGTCTACGAGTTACGTGTTGACTATGGTCCTGGCTACCGTCTCTATTTTGGCAGACGTGGATACGAGATTGTTCTGCTGCTCATCGGAGGCGACAAGTCTACTCAACAACGTGACATCGTAAGAGCAAAACGGTTGAACGTGGAGTATGAGCAAAATAGAGGTGAAGGGAGTGAAACTAATGGCTGAAAAACAGGCAAATAAGCAGGCACTTCCCTATGATGCTGCCGAGTTTCTGGAAACCGACGAGGACATCGTGGCCTACCTCAATGCTGCGCTGGACGACGGGGATCCCAGCCTCGTCTCTGCCGCCCTCGGCGATATCGCTCGCGCACGCGGAATGACGCAGCTTGCGAAGGAGACGGGCATCACTCGAGACGGTCTTTATAAAGCCCTTTCTCCCGCGGGCAATCCGTCGTTTGCAACGGTGCAAAAGGTTGTGAAGGCTCTCGGCTACAAGCTCGAGCTGGTGTAAGCTCCCGAACACTCAATCCCCAGTGCGGCCCGTCATCATAGCGGGCCGCACGTACGTTCTCCACCCTGCGCGGGAAACGCGGCAGTGCCACGCATCCCACGCATCACACGCGCCCTGCGAGCCCCCACTCGCTACACGAGTGTCTCTTCCTCGAGCTCGCCTCCGGCCGCGGCTTTGCGCGCGGGCTGTCGCGTCGCGAGCGCGAGCAGGTCGTTTTTCGCGCGCTCGCGGTTGCCGACGGGCGAGGCAATCAGGTAGTCGTCGTAGCGGATGCGTGTCGTGGAGCGCGGTACCACCGTGCGCCACGCCTTGTGCACGCTCACGAGCACGGATGACTCCGGCCAGCTGACCTGGCTCACCTCCGCGCCGTCCAAGAAGCTTTCCTTTTCCACGACCACCTCGAACAGCCGGTCGGGATCGTCGTCGTAGGACTGCTTG
>JBJEHP010000341.1:0-4842 GCA_051876145.1 Coriobacteriales bacterium
AGCCTCCCATCTCTCGGACTTTTATTTCCATGTCCAAGAAATGGGAGGCAGTTCAATAGGCCGACACCCCCTCTTTAGCTTGTTGATCGTTGCTTACGCGGCGTCCGCTGCGAGCTTGTCGTCGACAACCTTGTTGTCTTCCGCCCCATCTTTGGGAGCCGGGCGGAACAGCATGAACAGCATCACGGCTGCGGCGATGACAGCAACCCAGAACCACAGGTCAAGCGCACCACCAGCGGCAACGCGGCTGAAGTTGTAGAACATCAGCGCGACGACCCAGGCAAATCCGGTCTCGTAGCCGATAGCAGCCCAGAACCACTTGTTGAAGCCACCCATCTCGCGCTTGACGGCGCCAATCGCGGCGATGCACGGAGCGCACAGCAGGTTGAAGACGAGGAATGAGAATCCAGCGCTCAGGGCAAAACCGCCCGTGTACGCATTGAGCCCCTGCAAAAACGTCGTCGTCCAAGCAACGTCGGGATTTCCGCTGTACAGAACCGCCATGGTGCTGACCAGGTTCTCCTTGGCCATAAGGCCGGTGACCGCAGCAGCGGCACCTTCCCAAGTACCCCAGCCAAGGGGCGCGAAGATCCAGGCAATCGCATTGCCGAATACCGCGAGGAACGACTGGTCCATGCTCTCGACCGCACCGTACGCGCCATCGACGATGCCATAAGTCGAGAAGTACCAGACAATGATCGTCGCCAGGAGGATGATGGTGCCTGCCTTCTTCACAAACGCCCAGGCGCGCTCCCACATGCTGCGCAGCAGGTCAACAAAGCGCGGCAAGCGATATTCCGGCAGCTCCATGATGTAGGGCGTCGTCTCGCCCCTGAACGGCTTGGTCTTCTTCAGCATGATGCCCGACACGATAATCGAGGCGATGCCGAGGAAATAAGCCGACGGTGCGACCCACCAAGCACCCCCGAAGAACGCCGTCGTGATGAGCGCGATGGCCGGAAGCTTTGCCGAGCAGGGCATGAACGTCGTCGTCATGACCGTCAGGCGGCGCGAAGATTCGGATTCGATCGTGCGCGATGCCATAATGCCGGGGACGCCACAGCCAGTGCCCACGAGCATCGGGATGAACGTCTTGCCCGACAGGCCGAACCTGCGGAACATCCTGTCGAGAATGAACGTGACACGTGCCATGTACCCGCATCCCTCGAGGATGGCGAGCAGGAAGAACAGCACTATGATCTGCGGTAAGAAGCCGAGTACCGCGCCAACGCCGGCGACGATGCCACTCAAGACAAGGTCAGACAGCCAGACAGGCGCCTCGATGACATCGAGTCCACCCTGCACGAGGACGGGAATGCCAGGAACCCAAAGCCCGAATGCGGCGGGATCAGGCTCTGCCACCGCGAGCGCGTCGTTGAACATCTCGCCGGTAACCTCGTGCTCATCAGCTTCGCCCGAGTCCTCATCGACGACATGCGTGGTACCGACGACGCCGGCAGCCTGCGCCGCCTCGTTGAATGCGGCGAGCGCAGCCTGTCCCTCGTCGCTTTCGAGGTCAGAATCCTCCGCCTTATCTGCACCGACGTACTCTGAGATATCGTCGGTGGAGACCCCGGCCTCGGACGCCGCCGTCAGGTACGCGTCGATATCGTTTTGCGCGCCCGTATATTCGTCGGCAGCCTCATCATAGGCTTCGCGTCCCTGAGAGGCGACGAACCATCCGTCCCCGAACACGCCGTCGTTGATCCAGTCGGTGAAGTACGTCCCCACCGTCGAGATAGAGAGGTAGTACACGAGGGCGATGACGGCGACGAATATCGGCAGAGCTGCAACACGGTTGGTCACGACACGGTCGATTTTCTCGGAAACCGTCAGACCCTTGAGGGTCCTCTTTTGCACTTCGCCGATAAAACTCGTGATGAAACGGTAGCGCTCGTTGGTGATAATCGCATCGGAGCGGTCATCGAGGTCGGACTCCGCCTTCGCGATGATCTCCTCGCAGCTTTTGCGCATGCCATGGTCGACGACTTCGTACTCATCGCGCTCGAACACCTTGATGGCGTGGAAGCGGCGCAGCCGCCCCGGAATCGTCGCGGGGAGCAACGTCTCGATCTGCTTGAGACAGTCCTCTACCTCCTGGTCGAAGGTGATGGGAACCGGCTCGTGGCTCTTGCGCGCTACGTCGACCGCCTTTTTTGCCAGATGCTCGACGCCATCGCCGCGCAGTGCCGATATCTCGACGACGGGCACGTTGAGCCTGCGTGCGAGCTCATCGGTCTTGATCTTTATGCCGCGTTTCTTGACGACGTCCATCTGGTTGAGCGCGACGATCATCGGGACCCCGAACTCCATGAGCTGCGTCGTCAGATACAGGTTGCGCTCCAGATTGGATGCGTCGACGATGTTGACGACGGCGTCGGGATTGCCGCTCGAGAGGAAGTTTCGCGCGATGATTTCCTCGTTGGAGTACGGCGAGAGCGAGTAGATGCCGGGGAGGTCGACAAACTCCACGTCCCTATCGCCGCGGAGGGTACCCGTCTTCTTTTCCACGGTAACGCCCGGCCAGTTTCCCACATACTGATGATTGCCCGTGAGCTGGTTGAACAGCGTCGTCTTGCCCGAGTTCGGGTTACCGACGAGTGCAATAGATACCGACATTTAGTTTGTCACCTCTCATTAAGTGTGTTTTAGCTAACTTTATGGAAACAAGAAAAGGCGTGCGAACACGCCCCGAAATCGTGCGAGAAGCAGTGTTATCCGATTTTCTCGACTTCGATGCCCTTGCAGTCGGAACGGCGCAGGGAAAGATGATATCCACGCACGCGCAGGTCGATTGGGTCGTTGAGCGGTGCAACTTTACGAACCGAAATCTCGGTTCCCCGCGTGATTCCCATGTCCATAATCCTCCGGCGCGTCTGCCCTGTGTCGTTGAGTTTGATTACACGGCAAGATTCGCCGGGAGCGATATCGTTGAGCGTCATGGATCCCCCAAACACGTTCTTTGCAGCATATATTAGCCACATCTACATTAGTTAGCTATAGCAAACATCATGTTAGTTAGAGATAACTCGTATGTCAACAAATTGTTTTCCTGAACGGCAAAAGACCGTGTCCATCTGCATGAACACGGTCTAAAACAGCAGGTCAAATTGTTGTTGCGGAATTACTTCCAGATGTTTTTCTCGTCCCAGAGCTCTTCTTTGGTCGGCCGGCGCTTTGCGCGCCCCAAATCGTTTGCCGCCTTGTGAACGCGCACGACAAAGTAGAGGTACACAATGGACAGCACGATGCCGACAATCCAGGGGACCATGCTGCCGCCAGACCCCATCAAAGACATGAAGAGTTCGACACCGGTCATGACTACCATGAAGACGATGCCGACGAGTCCGAGCACGGTCGGCGCGACGAACGAGACCGCCGTCGAGGCCGTCTGCAGGCCAAAGCACGCGGGCACGAGCGTGAGCAAACCCGCACCGGCGAGCAGCAACGGATCGATGAGTGCATACGAGAACGTGGGGGTGCCATTCATCTGCTCGAGCTGGGCACCAAAGCCGTTCACGCCAACGATGAGCGAGGCAATGCCCAAGACGAGCAAGACGATGCTCACGATCCTGAGCTGTATGCTGCCATCGACAGGGCCGTCTTGCAGGGACGATTCGTCGAAGGAACTCCAGTCTATGGGATTGTCGTCGGTTTGATATCTTTTGTCGTTTCGCATGGCGTCCATTGTAGCGGTCGGCGTTTGCTTTCCACGTGCGCGTCCGTGTCTTCGCGCAACCTTCACGATTGTGTGCACAAACAAGAAGGGCCACGGCACCTGCCATGGCCCCCTCCCCTACTACCACGGGTTTTTCTTGCGCCTACTTGACGTACGTCGAGGCGAGGTATTCGTTGATCGCCTGGACGCCCTGGATGAGCTGCCCATTGTCGTACAGGTACGGAATCTGGTTGGCATCTCCGCCAAGCGCCGTCAGCTCATCGAACGGAGCCTGCTGCTCGACGTCGCGCTTGTCCAGCTCGATGCCGTTTTTCTCCGCGAACTCGACCGACATGGCGCAGGTGGGACACGGACCCCAGTAGTACAGAATCGGCTTTTGCATGCTCTCAAGTCCCTTCACTCAGACGGATGCTCTGACCATTTTATGCCTCGGGAGCCGCCTTGCGGTCCTCAATCGATTGCTTGCCGACGGTGTTGCGCAGCACGAACAGCACGATGATGGTCAAGACGATGCCGATGGGCAGGCAGATCATCCAGTTCTGGACGATGCCGGCGATGATGAACATCACAAACGAGACGCCCGCGACCGTAAGCGCATAGGGCATCTGCGTCTTCACGTGCTCGATGTGGTTGACGTTCGCACCGGCAGACGCCATGACCGTCGTGTCCGAGATCGGGCTGATGTGGTCGCCGCACACCGCGCCGGCCAGGCACGCCGAGATGCCGATGATGAGGAGCTGCGAGTCGACGGGAAAGACCGCGACGACGATCGGGATGAGGATGCCGAAGGTACCCCACGAGGTGCCCGTCGCAAAGGCGAGTCCAAGCGCGACCAGGAAGATGATCGCCGGAAGCATCATGTACAGCGCATCCGCAGCGCCGGAAAGCGCCGTGCTCACGAACAGGGCCGCACCGAGTGCGGAGGTGAGAGATTTCAGCGTGAGGGCGAAGACGAGGATGAGCATGGCGGGGACCATCGCCTTGAAGCCTTCCGTGAAGCTCACCGCAGCGTCAGGGAACTTGAGGGTCCCGCGGATCAGGTAGTACAGGAACGTGAACACGAGCGCGATGATGGAACCCCAGGGAAGCGCGGTACCCGCATCGGTGTTGCCAAACGCACCGGCCAGGTCCATGTAGTAATCGCCACCGACCTCGAAGAACCC
>JBJEHP010000342.1:0-4824 GCA_051876145.1 Coriobacteriales bacterium
TTCAAGAGAAGTCGACATGCCGGGAATGCTGTTAAGGTACAGCGTTTCCTCGATTGCCGCCCAGTCGTCTTCGCCGATAAGAACAGCACCTTTGCCCCTATTGTTGGTAATGGTAATCGGAGCACTGTTCTCGTTAACGCGGGCGATTAGGTTGTACAGGTCCTTGCGCGCAGCTGTTGCCGTTACCGACCCCATAATTTCTCCTAACGTACGTTAATGCGTACGTTAATTATAGCGTACGCATTAACGTACGGAAAGCCCGCATCACCTCTCGTTCGAGAAAATGCAAGTGTATGAAAGAAGCGATTCCGCCAAGAGCGTCTGCGTCACATGGCATGTGGTCGGCCGGATATCGGCTTATTATTTGACCTGGGTATCCCCTGTTGCTGTAGATTCGTCTGCCTATTTCACGGCATTTCCTCTCGCTACGCGAAACAAAGGAAGCGGAGGAGCATGCCCCATGGGCTACACTGCAACGGCACCACACCATCCCGTCAGGAGCGCGCATGACCACCGCGTCGCATTCGGAAGACATTGCAGAGTACCCGCAGCCGGCTCAGCGCCACGGCCTGCCCCCATGGGCACGCGCCGTCGCAATGCTTGCGTGCGGGTGGGTGGTCATCTGGGTCGCCCGCATGATGTTCACGCCGATCTACCCCGAGCTCAGCGCCTTCTTTGGCAGCGCGACGAGCACCGAGCTCGGCGCTATCTCGAGCTGGTACTTCCTCGGCTACGCGCTCATGCAGATCCCATCGGGCCTGCTCGTCGACCGCATCGGCATGCGGCGCGTCGTCATCCCGGGCTTCCTGCTGTTCGCCCTCGGCACCGCCATCATGGTCGTCGCGCACAGCCTGCCCATGCTCTACCTGGGAAACGCGCTCGCGGGCGTGGGCAGCGGCACCTTCTACGGCATCGCCTACACGATCACCAACACACGCGTGCCCGCACGGCGCAAGAGCCTCGCCACCGCGATCGTCAACAGTGGCACGGCAGTGGGCAGCGGGCTGGGCATCGCCTCGGCGAGCTCGCTCGTGGGCACGGGCCTCCTGTGCTGGCAGGCGCTCGCAGGCGTCACCGGCGTCCTTGCGCTTGTCATGGTCGCCGTGTTCGCGTACGAGCTCCCGAAAGAGCACAAGACGGACGGCAGAGCGGCGGGCACGCCCGCAGGAAAGACATTTACCGTCCACCTTGCCGCCGCGTGCGTGCTCTACTTCGCCACCCTCTACCTGTATTACCTGATCAGCACCTGGTTGCCCGACTTTTTGCACGTCGAGCGTGCGTTTGACGCCTCGTTTGCAGGAGCGGCAAGCATCGCGGTCTTCCTTGCCGGCATCCCCGGGGCCCTCGTGGCGGGGCGTCTTGCCGACCGGCACCCCAAGCGGCAGGTCGCCCTTATCGCCGCCCTCGAGGCAGCCGCCACACTGGCCCTGCTGCCGCTCGTCTTCGGGCAGAGCGCGCCCCTCGCCGCATTCGGCGCCGTCGCGTATGGGTTCTTCGGGAAGCTCGCCGTCGAGCCGCTCATCATCTCGTGGCTCGGCGCGCACACCAATCCCGCGCGTATGACCACGACCTTCGGCATCTTCAATTTCTTCGGGATGAGCGCATCCGTGTTCGCGCCACTTGTCACCGGCATCCTCGCCGATGCGGCGGGTTCCGACATCCCCGGTTTCATGGTCGCGCTTGCCGTCCTCGCACTGGGAACCGTCGCGTTTCTGGTCATCCTCGCCGCGTGCACGGCGCGGTCAAACTCAAATCGTGCAAAGGCCAGCGATTCCCGTTAGAACCCCGGTTCAAGACACATCATCATGTACGTTGGCAGATAGCAAACCGCCCCGCGCCGCTCGACATTCCCCTCATGAAGGACTATCGCACGCTCGATTCCATAGTTCTCAGTTTCCAGTGCCTTTGTCAGCGCGCTGTGCCGTTTGTAGTCCTTACCCGATTTGACCTCAATGGGAACAACCCGGTTGCGCGACTGCACCACAAAATCAAGCTCGCCTATCATGCGGTTCTTGAAATACGTCAGCCCAAACCCATGGCACGCGAGCTCTTGCACCACGGCATTTTCGTACAGCGCCCCATAATTGATGTCCCTGCGATCGCTGAGGAGGTCCCGCACCACGTCCATGCCGCATTGGTAGGTCAGGATGCCCACATCGGACGAGAACAGCTTGAACTTTGACGATTCGAGATTCGTCGCCAGCGGATAGCGCGGTTCGGTCACGTTGTACGCGGGCAAAGCCACGTTTGCATCGGAAAGCCACATGAAATCATTGTCGTAGCGATCGAAATGAGAATCGCCATCAACGTCTTTCACGACAAACCGTTTGTCCTGCCTGCTGATTTCGCTCGGCATCAGATCGAAAATGCGCCGTACCGCGCGCGCTCGATCGCCAGCGTACTTCGAGATGTCATAACGGTACTGGCTCACGATTGCCTCTTGCAGCAACCGGACCTGGTTCACGTTGCCCGATTCCGAAAACGCCTGCACAGGGTCGGGCATACCCCCGCATATCAGATACTGGTGAAATAGGTCTGTCAGCCTTTGATGAATGTATTCATCTACCGGCGTGCCTTCTCTAAAGCAGCGCCGCACCTCTTCGAGTACGTCGCCGTTGACTCCATGGGCCCACGCAAATTCCTCGAAGTCGAGCGGGTACATCTTCACAGTCGAAAGATAACCAACTGGCGCCGAGGTAAGCCCCTTGAGTTCGACTCCAAGCATTGAACCCGAAAGCACGTAATCAAAGTCGTTGCGCTCCATGAGGAACTTGATTGCCGTCACGGCCTCTTTGCATTCCTGCACCTCGTCAAGAAACACAACCGTTTTTCCGGGCACAAGCGGAACATCGGCGAATGCCGACAAGCGCATGAAGAGCTCGCGCGAATTCCCAGCAGTCGATAGGGCCTCTGCCGCTGCAGGATTCTCATACAGGTTGATCTCGACGACATGCTCCCAGTGTGTCTGCGCGAATTCTCGAACCAGATAGGTCTTGCCAACTTGGCGCGCGCCTGTTACCAGAAGGGCCTGTTTGGTGCGGTAGCGAAACCAGTTCTCGAACTGGTCAAGTGCCTTCCTTTTCAGCATAGCGCATGCTCCCTCATGATCCGCTTTTAATAATTACCAGTATGAACTGGGCTTTGTCAATTTGCAAACCTAAAAACATTGTGATTTTGTCAATTTGCAAACCTAAAATTTGGTCTCTTCTGTCAATTTGCAACCCTTGTTTCGGGCAGTTTTTGTCAATTTGCAAACCATCGTGCTCGCTCGCGCACGCAATGCGGACTGGACATTTGCTCGAGAGGGGAGCTCCCGTCTCCCTCGTCCGAAAACACACGGGCGCCCTCCAGACACCATGCCTGGAGGGCGCCCGATCAGCATCACGTCATCTGTCAAGCTAGCAACCTCACGCTACGAGCGACCGTGAGAGCGCTTCTTTTCAGCTGCTTCTGTACCTCTGCGTCGCAACGCCGCCATCGCGATCGTGAGCGCCGCGCATCCCGCAAGCACCGCACCAGCGACAAGTGCCCACGAGCCGTCGCCCGTCTTGGGCATGCCCGAAGCCGCCTCGCCCGCATGCGGGAGTCGCCGTTGCCATCGTCGCTCCACACCTTGGAGCCCGTGACGGCAACAGTATTGGACTTGTTGTCGAATGCCATCGACGAGACAACAGCCCCGCCCTTCGAATACGAGGGAGTCGCCGTCATGACCGTCTTGCCCGCGGACTCAGTCCCCTTGTGCAAATTCACGGACACGTCGTAGACCGTGTCGTCGTACGTGTACGACGGATCGCTCGCAGGCTTCTCCTTGACCGTGTAATGCTTGCTCGCATCGTTTCCGTCGGCACCCAGGTCGTCCTCCGAGTAGACGATCTTGTCGAAGGTCACCGTCTGGCCATCATTCGTCTTCTCCTGCAGGACGTTGCCCTGCTCGTCGCACAGCTGGAACGTGAACGCCTGTCCGTCTTTGGGGGCGGCGCCGTCGACGGTCTTGGTCGCGGAAAGCTGTGCGGTGGGCATCTTCAGCGTCTTGGTCGTGTTGCCACCCACGCTGTTCGTGACGGTGTAGCCCTCGGGTACGTCGGTGAAGTCCGTGACAAAGCTCACGTACTCGGTCTCGCTGCCGGTAATCGCTGCGGTGTTCTGGATGTGGATGGAGTGGCCTGGCTGTTCGAAGGTACGATTCGCGAAAACATCCGCTTCGGTCGGCTCGACGCCACCGACGAAGAGGTGGAAGAGGCCGCTCGCCTTGCCCATTGCGAGCACTTCATCGAAACCCTGCCCGGCGGCTACGATTTCAAGGTGAGCGAAGGGGCGGAAAACGTTTCGCAGGGTCAGCGCCAGCTGCTCACAATCGCCCGTGCCGTGCTGGCCGACCGTCCGGTGCTCATCCTCGACGAGGCCACCTCGAACGTGGACACGCGCACCGAATGGCAGATTCAGCGGGCCATGGACAAGCTCATGGAGGGGCGGACGAGCTTCGTGATCGCCCACCGCCTGTCGACGATCAAGAACGCCGACAAGATCTTGGTCCTGCGCGACGGCGACATCGTCGAGGCGGGTACGCATGACGACCTGCTCGCCCAGGGCGGCTTCTACGCAGAGCTCTATCAGTCGCAGTTCGACGCGGCATAACGAGACGCCCGGTCGCCAAGGCGGGCACCCCGCCCGTCGAAAAGGGCCGGTGCCACAGGCTGCATGCAATTGATAGGCCCCCTGCGTGGATTTACCCGCGCAGGGGGCCTTGTTACCCAGCCGGCGTTGGATCCGTCTTACTGAATTTCCTTCTTGTTGTCGGGGCCGGGAGTGGTCACGATGATCTTT
>JBJEHP010000343.1:0-4770 GCA_051876145.1 Coriobacteriales bacterium
TAGAAGTCGCGCAGCTCCTGCACGTGCTTTTCGACCTCGGAATCGGTTGCCTCTTCGGGGGGCATCTCGATGTCGACGGCGTCGTAGCTCGTGAGCTTGATCTCCGGGACGATGACGCCGGAGACGGTGAACGTGAACTTCTTACCCGCCTCGGGAATCTCGGTCACGTTGAAGTCAGGCTGCTTGATGTAGATGACGTCGTAGGCGTCGATGGCATCGAAGGCGAGGTCGTTGATGAGGTGCTCTGCGACCTGGCCATATGCGGCGACGTGGCCGCCGACCGACTCCTCGAGCACCTTGCGCGGCGCCTTGCCCTTGCGAAAGCCCGGATAGTCGTGCTGCCCCAGCTCCTTGAAGTAGCTCTTGATATGCTCATCGACCTCTTCGGGGGTCGCCTCCATCGTCAAGACGATTTCGATATCCTCGCCGTCGTCCTCGCGGACCTTGCTCACAACCTGCAATGTATCCTCCTAGCACAGGGTAAACGCGCCTCTCACGCGAATTTCCGCATAACACAGGGAAGAATTGTATCAGTACTCGCAGTAAACTTGAGATATAACTTGCACCCGTGGGAGGGGACGCCGTCATGAAGGTCACGATCGGACTCGCGCAGACTTGCCATCCAGCTGACGGGGACGTGGTCGCCCTCGTGGAGCGCTGGGCGTTCGATGCCAAGAAGAAGGGCGTCGGCCTGCTCGTCTTTCCCGAATCGCTCATGACGCGCTACGAGCTTGCATTGGGGCAGTTCGAGGCCGAGGCGCAGCCGCTCGACGGGCCGTTTGCGAGCGCGGTGAACGATATCGCGCGGCGTGCAGGGCTGTGGATGGTCTACACCGTCAACGAGAAGAACCCCGATTCGCTCAAGCCCTTCAACACCGCCGTGGTCGTCGACGACGGGGGCTGCGTGCGCGGCACGTACCGCAAGGTGCACCTGTTCGATGCCGGCCCCCACCGCGAGTCCGACCGCATGTCGGCGGGCGATGTGATCTTTCGGCCCATCGACACGCCCTTCGGCAAGCTCGGGATCGCCATCTGCTACGACCTGCGCTTCCCCGAGCTCGCGCGCCGCCAGGCCATCGAGGGGGCAGAGATCCTCGTCTACCCTGCCGCGTGGGTGGACGGCGCGGGCAAGAAGCGCCAGTGGGAGACGCTGCTCGCAGCGCGCGCCATCGAAAACGAGCTGTTCGCCGTGGGCGTGTGCCGGGCAGACGACGGCTACATCGGGTCGAGCCTCGTGGCCGCCCCCGACGGAAGCCTGCTCGTCGAAGGGAGCGGCGACGAGGGGCTCTACATCTGCGAGCTGGATACCGACTCGCTCGGGCCCCTACGCGCGAACATGCCCATCTTCGGGCACCGCCGCCCCGACATCTACTGATCAGCTGCAGATCTCGGAAGCGATGCGGGCGCTTTCCATGGCGTCTTTGGCATAGTAGTCGGCGCCGACCATCTGTGCGTACTCCGCGTTCAGGACCGCCCCGCCGACCATGACCTTGACGTCTGCCGGGCACTGGCGGCGAATTTCCTCGATCGTCACCTTCATGCTCTCCATCGTCGTGGTCATGAGCGCGGAAAGCCCCACGAGCTTGGCGTCGGAGGCGTTGACCGCATCGACCACCGCCTGCGGGTCGACGTCACGGCCGAGGTCGATGACGCGGTAGCCGTAGTTCTCGAGCAGCATGGCGACGATGTTCTTGCCGATATCGTGAATATCGCCCCTCACCGTCGCGAGTACAATCGGGCCCCTCGTGCGCTCCATTGAGCCCACGGCGGCGCTGACTGCCTCGAAGCCGACCTTAGCGGCCTCGGCAGAGGCGATGAGCTGCAGCAGGAAGTAGCTGCCCTCCTCGAAGAGCTCCCCTACTTCGTCGAGCGCGGGGATAAGATGGGCGTTCACGACCTCCATCGCATCGACGGACTCGAGCAGCGAGGCGACCTCGTCGGCAACGGGGTGCCTGTTGCCCTCTACGACGAGCGCGTGGAGGCGCGAAGCCCCCGGTTGCTCGTGCGAGGAAGCGGGACTGGAGGATGCTTCCGCCGGCTTTTCGTGCGGAGCAGCCGCCGTGTGCGGGTTTCCATCTGCAGCATGGGCGCCGACGAACGCGTGGGCGCCCGCATCTTGGCCATCAAAGACACGCCAGGTATCGAGCACCTCCTTGCACCGCTCGTCTTGGGGGTCGACGATGGGCAGGTCGAGCCCCGAGGCGAGCGCGGCGGAGAGAAACGTCGCGTTGACGAGCTTGCGCGCGGGCAGCCCGAAGCTGATGTTGGAGATGCCGAGCGCGGTTTTCACGCCGAGCTCGCGCTTGACGAGAAACACCGCCTGCAGAATCTCGGAGACCGCGTGCTGATCGGTTGCCGCCGAGGTCACCACGCAGTCGATGATGACGTCCTCGCGCGGTATGCCGTACGAGGATGCCGCCTCGACGATCTTGCGCGCAATCTCGAGTCGCTCGCGCGCCGTGGAGGGGACACCGCGCTCGTCGAGAGTCAGCCCGATGATGGCGCAGCCGTAGTGGCGCGCCAGGGGCAAGATGGCCTCGAGGCTTTCCTTCGTGCCGTTGACCGAGTTGATCAGGGGCTTGCCGTTATAGGAGCGCACGGCAGCCTCGAGGGCGACGGGATTGTCGGAGTCGATCTGGAGCGGAACGCTGCACACTTCCTGAATCTGCTTCACGAGCTCTGCGAACACTTCGGGCTCGTCGAGCTCCGGCAGGCTGGCGTTTACGTCGAGCAACGCCGCACCTGCCTGCACCTGGGACAGCGCCTCGTCGACGATGTCGTCGTATTCCTCGTCGAGCAGCGCGTCTTTCAGGTCGGGGCGCCCCGTGGGGTTGATGCGCTCGCCGACGACGGCAAAGCCGCTGCCATCGAGCTCCACGCACTCACGCGCGCTCGTCACCGAGGCGAGGCGGCGATGCGAGCGCTTGCGGGGCTTTTCCCCTGCGATGAGCCGTGCCAGCCCACGGATATGATCGGGTGACGTGCCACAGCATCCGCCGACGATGCCCGCGCCGTCCTTGACCATCTGCGAGACGGCGGCACAGTACTCCTCTGGCCCCACGGGATACGTGGTGACCCCGCCGACGACCTGCGGAAGCCCGGCATTCGCCTGCACGATGACCGGGCACGACGTGACTTGGAGCATCTGCTGGAGAATCGGGCGCAATGTGGTGGGACCCAGCGAGCAGTTGATGCCGAGCGCATCGACCGACAGCGCCTCGAGCGTGCGGGCGACGGCGTCTGGCGCCGCGCCGAGAAACGACTTGCCACTCTCCTCGAAGGTCATCGTCGCGAACACGGGAAGGGCGCTGTTCTCCTTGGCGGCGAGCACGGCGGCCTTGGCCTCGAGCAGATCGGTCATGGTCTCGATGATGATGAGGTCGGCGCCGGCCGTATCCGCTGCGCGCACCTGCTCGGCGAACAGGTCGTAGGCATCCGAGAACGAGAGGGTTCCCATGGGCTCGAGCAAGGCGCCGAGCGGGCCGATGTCGGCGGCGACGTAGCGTGCCCCGCTCTGGCGGGCGCAGCCGATGGCCGCATCGAAGATATCCTGCACGCGCGCCTTGCCACCGAGCTTGCGCGCGTTGGCGCCGAAGGTGTTGGTCGTGACGGCCATGCTCCCCGCCTCGACGTACGCGCGGTGGACGGCCGTGACCGCGTCAGGCTCCGTCAGGCAGAGCAGCTCCGGCAGCTCGCCTGCCTTGAGGGAGCTGTTGCGCTGGAGCATCGTACCCATGGCCCCGTCGAACAGGAGAAACTCCTCGCCTGCCAGCACGCGGGCCAGGTACTCGTCTTTGACCCGCAGCTGCCGCGATGCCGCGACCTCGATGGTGTGCTCTGTCACTGGGTACATGAAACGCCCCTCTTCTTCAACTCGCAATATGTGGAAAACGAGCAGTTCTCGCAGCCGCTATTATCGGCATGCTCCTCGTCGAACAACCCCACAATCGCCGTGAGGCTCTTGGACGGTACCATGTTGCCGTACGCCGTGCAGCTCACGCCAAGCACGCGTTGGGCGTCGAGCGCACGCAGCAGGCAAGGCTGGACGTCAAGGGAGATACCGGAGCATCCAGGCTCGAGAAACGCCCCTGTAATCAGACCCCGCGATTTTGCCGCACGTGCGATTTCCGCGCGGCAAAATCGCGCGAGGACCTGCACAAGCGACGATGCGGCGGCATCGAGCATGAGCTGGTCGAGCACGGGCAGCTGCACAGCATCGCCCTGCTCGCGATCGAAGGCATCTCCCAGCGTGCAGGCCAGAAGCGCGACTCTTCGGCTACCAGCGAGCTGTCCGCACGCTTTTGAGCCCGAAAGCGCGAGCGAGGTGCCGACGACCTCGATGGAATCCCGTGACGCGCGCGTCTCGAACAGGCGCCAGGCGCTCTTGGGCTGTGCGATGCGCTCGCAGCGCTCGATGGCGGCGTCGAGCCGCTCGTCGAGCCCAGAGCCCAGGCTCGCGTCCGTGCAGCCTAAAAGATGCAGCACGAGCGCCCGGTCGACCCTGTAGCCAGACGTCATGGGCGCGCCCCCGGAGTCTTGGGACGTACCGACACGAGCACGATCGTGGCGATCATGAGGACAAGCCCCGCCCAGTCGGCGCCCCCAAAGGGGGTAGCAAGCCACAGGCACGAGCACAGCATGGCGCTCACCGGCTCGACTGCCCCGATGAGGCTCCCGCGCACGCTGCCCACAACCGACACGCCGTGCAGGTAGAGCCCGAACGCGCCGAACGTTCCGACGACCACGATACCGAGCAGGGCGAGCACTCCG
>JBJEHP010000344.1:0-4758 GCA_051876145.1 Coriobacteriales bacterium
AAGCTTCGCGCTCGAGCTGATCGAGCGCATGACGGCAAACCTTCTGTCCCGCGCGCAATAACCGCCCGGCGCATGCGCGCCGAAAACGCTATCCCCGAAACGCTCAGCCTACAGAGGAGAAAAATGGCACAACAAGCACGAAAGACCCGCACGAACAGCCCCGCCGTCATCGTCGGACTGCTCGTCTTCGGCGGCTTCATCACGATCTTCAACGAGGTCGAGATGAACATCGCCTTGGCAACGGTCAGCGAGATCTACGGCGTCCCCGTCGCCACAGCCCAGTGGCTCACTACCGGATACATGCTGGTCGCAGGCGCGCTCATGCCACTTGCCGCCTTCGTCATGGGCAGGCTCGGCTCCCGCAACACCGTCTTGGTCTCTCTGTCGGCTCTGCTCGTGGGCGTGTTCATCTCGCTCTTTTCCACGAGCTTCGGGGTGCTTCTTGCCGGGCGCCTGCTCCAGGCCGTCTGCACCGCCTTCTTCATGCCGGTCATGTTCGCGACCATCATGACCGTCGCCCCCAAGGAGAAGATCGGCAGGTACAACGGGCTTGCCATGCTCGTGCTCATGGCCGCGCCCGCCATCAGCCCGACCATCTCCGGCCTCATCCTCTCGACGATGGGGTTCCGCTGGCTGTTCACCCTCATGCTGCCGTTTCTGGCAATCGCCCTGGTCGGCACGCTGCTCTTCATGGACGATGTGCTCGACCGACGCAGCAGCAAGGTAGATATCGTCTCCGTCGTCCTGTCTTGCTTGGGCTTCGGCGGCGTCGTCTTCGGCATCGGTCAGGCGGCATCTTGCGGCTTCGTCCATCCGCTCGTCATCGGCCCGCTCGTCATCGGGGCAGCAGCTCTCGCCGTCTACGCTCGCAGGCAGCTCGCCTCCAGCCATCCCCTGCTCAACCTGCGCATCCTCACGTACCCCCGCTACCGCCGCTCGCTTGCCCTCATGTGCGTGCTGCAACTCGTTCTGTTCGGCGGCGTGCTCGTCGTACCGCTCTTCCTCCAGCGTGGATGGGGCTTGAGCGCCATGGAAGCGGGCCTCTACATGTTGCCCGGCGGCGTCCTCACGGCGCTCGGCAACCTGCTTGCCGGCATGGCCTACGACCGCTTTGGCACCAAGACCGTCCCGTTCGGGCTGGTTGGGAACGCGGCCGGCTACATCGGAGTCACCGCCGCGATCGGCATGGGCAGCGGGCTCTTCGGGGGCGCTGTGCTCGACGGCACTACCGCCCGCATCATGCTCGTCGTCTTCTGCGCGCTCTACTCCGGCGCGCTCCCCTTTGCCATGACCGCTCTCACGACCAACTCGCTGGGCTGTCTGAGCACGTCCGAATTGCCGGACGGCTCTTCCATGAATAACACGCTCAGCCAGATCTTCGGCTCCATCGGCACAGCGCTCTACACGCTCATCGTCTACCAGCTGTTCTCGACCGCCGACGGCGCCGCCACGACAACGGCTACGCCCCTGGCAATGGGCTCGACGGTTGCCCTGGGCCTGTCGGCAGTGCTCGTGCTCGTTGCCTTGGGCGCGTTCATCGCCCTGCGCCCGTCGCTTTCCGAAGATTACGATGCCCGGGCGGAATGCCCAGCCACGCCACAGGCTGAATCCGCCGTCGAGCAGGGCGATGCCGCTTAGCCCCTCGAGGGACAGCAAGGAGCATCGAGGCGCGCGAAAGCAGGACATATGTCCATACTTCTGGCCCGACATGCAGGCCCCTTCCCTCTCGCCTGTATACTCTCATTGATGCAGGTCGTGCGTGCTGCTTCGAGGGAAAGGGGCGCCCATGGGACTGCTCAGCTCGGCGCAGCAAATCACGTCGATCAGCCAGGTCATCGACCGCAACCCCGACATCATCGATTGCTCGCAGGTCGAAGACGTCGAGCTCGACATCGTCGAAATGTCCGAAGATATGAAGCGCACGGTGGGAGACCACAAGGAATCCTGCGACCCGCCCGAATGGACGTACCGCTACACGTTCACGGTGGGGATAACCGTGTCGCACCCCCGCATCGGCAAGATGCGCGTGCCGCTCAACGGAAGCGAGGTGAGGGTTCGCACCGTTGGAAAGTGCGAGCGCTTCACCCTCCCGCGCAGGATCTCGGACTGGGTGCTGGACGCGCACGAGCTCAACATCGAGAACAACCCGAGGGTGTTCAGCAACGACTCGCTTCTCTCGTACCTAATGAACGGCCCGTACGAGATGCCCGACTACGCGTACGGGTTCCTCATAGCGTACAGGACAAGGAGGACACTTGCCGAGAAGATCGGTCCGAGACCACGGAGCCCGGGGTTCACCGAACGGTGTACCCCTCTGCAGACAACACGCCCAGCGCCTTCTCGAAGTTCTCCTCTTTCACGAGAATGTAATCCGTGTTGAAGGTTGAGACTGCGAAGATCCCGATGTTGTTCTCGGCGAGAATCCCCGACAGCTTCGACAAAATCCCAATCAGGGAAAAGTCGAGAACGCCCTGGATGCGGAACCCCCTCCACCCGTCATCGCGATCGGTCGTCTGAGCCGGCGTGTCTTCCGTCTTGCACACGAGGGACAGCTCCTCGTCAGTCTGGGCGACAAAGAAAAAATCCGTCGTCAGGTCAATGTCCGCAAGCGAATCGGCCTTGCAGACCGTGAGATCGTAATCTAGCTTCTTCAGCTCCATGAAACCCTCCAATAATGATGCGCGCATATCCGCAGCAAGCAGTATCGTCACGGCAGTGTCTTCAAATTGAGTCGGAGAAGCGCACGAACGCTCCCGAGGACCCGGGACCTTGCCGAAGACAGGCAGCAGATTATACGCTGGCAAGAGATATACAAGGCATAACAGCGCAAACTCGCAGAAGAGAAGCTTCATACGACTATCCTCGCCATTGTTGCTTTATGTTCGTCAATAGTGATTAATTGACTAAGATACCTACGGAATGACGAGGATGCTGAACCACGAGGCGCTCGCGGCAAGCTCGTCCGGCTGGGCCGAGGGTGAGAACGACTACCACGAGCATTCGAACAGACGCACAGCTGAAGAAAGAAGCCGACCAGCTCTTCGCCGACCTCGGCATGAACTTCTCGACCGCAGTGAACGTGTTCCTGCGGCAGGCAGTGCGTGAGCAGGGAATGCCATTCTGCCCCACGCGCGATGTGCCGAACGCTGAAACGCTTGCTGCCATGCGCGAGGCGGAGCACATCGCATCGGATCCCGACGCCAAAACCTACGACAGCGTCGACGAGTTCTTCGCCGACTTGGACTCCTGACCACGAGGAAGGCCCGCGTTACAGCGCCCTATCGCCTCGCTTCAAAGGCGTTTGCCGCATCACGAGGCGAACCATGCTCTCGTCCTGCCAGGCGAGGAAGATGAAGAACCGCTTGGCGTGCCCCGCAAAGTCCTCCAGATCGTCGGGGGTCTGCTCGACCTCCGCGATGAATCGGACGATGGTCTCTTCAAGCTCCTCGAAGAGCAGAGCCTCGATCGAGTCGTAGTACAGGTAGAACGTCTTTCGGTTGATGAGCGCACGATCGGCGATGGCCTTCACCGTGATCTTGTCAGGTTCCATCTCCAGTACGAGCTCACGCAGGGCCCTCTTGATCTGGACGCGCGTGCGCCGCTGCCTGATGCTCTCCCCGTCTCTGGTCATCGTTTCCCCAATGCCCACTTTTGCAAAAGTGTCTCGCGCGGCAACGCCGGAGACCTCGCTCTGTGCGTGGGGCCTGGCAAGAAGCCCTACGAGAACATCGAGAAGCGCGGCGCCTTCACCATCGCGCTCGCGACGGCGGATTTCGTGAAGGAGGTCGATTACTTCGGGCTGGTGTCCGGCTACCGCGACCCCGACAAGTTCTCCAAGACGGGGCTCGCCGCGACGAAGAGCCCGCATGTCGACGCCCCCATCATCGAGGGTCTGCCGCTCACGATCGAGTGCGAGCTCACCGGCTTCGTGCGCACGGAGGGCTTCGGGACCATCCTCGGCAGGGTCGCGAACATCGCCGCAGACGAGTCGATACTTACCGAAGCGGGCAAGATCGACGTGTCGAAGATGGGCATGATCTTCTACGACTCGTTCAGCTCCAGCTACTTCACGCTGGGCGAGAAGGTCGGCAAGGCCTTCGGCGACGGACGCGCCTTCCTGTAGGTGGCAGCCGTCGGCTTTGGGAACAACGAAGCAGGCACCGATTCGGACATCGCTTGTTGCAGTTGTAGGCTTTAACCCTACAACCGCAACGCGATACCTCTGCAGCTTTCTCGCTTAGCGGGCGATATCGACGGGCAGTCTCAGCCTGAATCCACGCGGCGTGCAGCCGTAGTGCCTTTCGAAGGCCTTGTAGAAGTTGCTCGGGTTGGAATAGCCCAACTGCAGGGCGATTTTATCGATAGGGGCGGTCGTGCCCCGCAACAAGACCGCGGCGCGGCTCATGCGCTGTTCCAGCACAAGCTCCGTGAACGAGCGCCCCAGCTCCTTCTTGAACAAGGTTGAAAGATAGTTCGGATGGTAGCCGAACTGCGCGGCAAGCTGCGCGAGGCTCACCTGCCCGACGTTGCGCTCGAGGTGCGCGAGCATCTTGGCACACTCCCCCTTCGGCTCCGGGGCGTCGTGCTCGCGGTCGTATTGGCGCGCCGCATGCATGATGAGCAGCAGCGCGTAGCTTTTGAGCAGGTCCTGGGTGTCGGGGCGTTCGTGGGCGTACTCGCAGATCATGAAGCTCAGGAGCTCGGCTGCGGGAAAGTCGCGGTCGGGATGGAGTACCATGAACTGCTCGGCGGACGGAT
>JBJEHP010000345.1:0-4729 GCA_051876145.1 Coriobacteriales bacterium
ATCTCGAAGCCCTTGGCTTTGCTCTGCGGGGGCTGCAGGTTGGCGTGATCGGGCGTCGCGGAGCCCTTCTGGCTGTAGCCGCCGTAGAACGCGCCGGTAAACTGCGGACTGCTGCCATAGAAGTTCGTCAGGTTCTGGCTGCGGCTCTCCTGGCCAATGCCCACCCAGTCGCTCGGCAGCTCTATGTCGTGGGTCTGGTAGTACGTGCCGTCGAGGTAGCTCGCGTCGTAGAAGCTGCCCACCCAGGTGTTGTTGTTCGACGTCTGTCCCCACCAGGCGTTGTTCGGGTCGTACACGTAGTCGAGCGGCTTGCCGATGTGCTGGAGCTGTTCGCCGGTGCGCACCTGGAAGGTCTTGTTGAACGGGTTTGCGGTGCCGGGCGCGATGGAGGCGGCAAAGTTCGGGTCGATGAAGGCCTCGACGTTTCGGTACTGCGAAGAGGCCTGCGCGTTTTCCCAGGGCTTCCAGACGCCGGCGGATGAGGTGCGCGTGATGGTGTTGGCGCTGTCTTCGTACAGCGTGCTCGGGTCGTATTCGTAGAACCAGTACATGCCGTCGCCTGTCACGGTGAGGCCCTCGATGCCAAGGCTCGCGGCAGAGACTTTCTGGACGCGCGCGTTTTCGAGGATGTGCGAGGGCACGTCGTTGCCCGTGAGCTCGGTTGCCGACAAGATGCCGTAGGCGGTCGACGTGATGGCGTTGTCGTCGGGGAGGTTGTCGTGGACCTGGGCGGACACCTCGCCAAACTTCGAGATGGTGTAGCCGTACGAGCCGGTCAGCTGGTCGCCGTTGAACTCGAAGTAGCCGATGACCAGGTCGTCGAGTGTCTGCTCGTGCACGAACGACTTCATGGGGCCGCCGCCGTAGTAGGCGATCTGCTTGCTGGCAAGTGCGGCGGAGTCGTTGCGGTTCGCACTCGCGAAGCTCTGGTACACCTCTGGAGTGAAGCTGGCCGATTCGGAGTAGAACGCGCCGTACACGTAGCCGGTCTGCGGGTTGAGCTCGAGGTAGTAGACGCCTTTCGCATGAAGCGCCGCGCCCTGGTCCTCGGTCGTGATGTTCGTGCCGAAAAATCCGACGTTCGAGACCTGCGTGTCGATGTTGGGGACGAGCATGTCGAGCGCGGCGGCATCGCCCGAGTTGTAGTTGGTCAGGCAGACGAGCCCCTCGTCGACCGTCGAGCCGTCGTCGTTTTTCAGCAACGCGGGCGTGGGGTCGGGGCTCGAGATGGTGCTGGCCAGGGTCGTCCGCGTCGCCGCGGTGACGGCGCCCGAGCTGCCGTTGCCAAGCGTGCCGTTTGCCACGATCTTGGCCATGTTGTTCTCGGCGACCGAGTACACGAGCTCGGCGTTGCTCTGCCGCTCGGTGGCCTTGTAGCTGTTGTACCACGGGATGAGCGAGGGCACGGCAAGCGCGGCGATGACCGCCATGACGGCGAGCACTACGACGACCTCGATGAGGGTGAAGCCCCGCTTTGTGGCTGTGCGTGCGCGAGGCATCAGGCACCGCCTCCCAGAGTCTCGACGTTGGACGTCTGGGTGGAGAGCACGTCGCCTTGCGCGCTCGTCACGGTGGTCGTGACCTGCGTCGTCGCTTTGCCCGCGGCTGCATCTCCAGCCGCGAACGTGACGCTCACGTGGTCGCCGTCGACGTAGACGCCGCTCGGCAGGAAGGCGCCGGAATCTCCGCTCTCATCGGCAATCTGGAGCGTGCCGTCTGCCGCGGGCGAGATGGTGTAGCTGCCCTTCGCGCGCGAGGGGCTGACGAAGTCCTGCGTGAAGGTGACCGAGCTGCCGTCGACGCCGATGACGGGCGCCGTGCTCGACGTGCGCAGCACGTCGGAGACGCTCGTGTTGACGGTCGAGGCGAGCGTGTCGGCGTTGGCGATGGCGCGCTGGCTGGCCATGATGCGCGTGCCAAACGAAAGCGACGTCGCGATGCAGGCGAGCACGATGGCGAGCACGACCATGACGACGACCGACTCCACGAGCGTGAAGCCGCCGCTGGAACGCGCGATGTCTTTGGGGCTCATGCGCATGCTAGCTCGCCACCTTCGTGATGGGGCCGACGCTTGCCTTGTCGCCTACCAGCGTGAGGGTGAACTGGAGCGCCGTCTTGTCCGGCGCGTCCGTCTCGTACAGCGCGACGTTGTAGGCGCCCTGCCCGTTCTTCTTGACGTCGACGCTGATGTTCGCGAACTGCGCATCTTGCGAGCTCGACACGCTCAAGGTGATGGTCGCGGGGGTCTGGCCAGCGGATTCGCCTGTCGCGGCGATTCTTTGGATCCAGTCGGTGCTCGCGGGCGCCCCGTCGGCCTTGTCGTGCAGCAGCTGGGTGGCGCTCGAGACGTTTTGGTAGGTGCGCTCGGCGGCCATGTCGTCGAGCGAGCGGTGGTAGTTGGCATAGCCAAACGACACGATGATGCCGCCCAAGATGAGCAGCACGACGACGAGCAGCACGGCAAAGACGATGCTCACGCCCTGCTCGTTTCTGAGTATGTCCCGTGTCCGCCTGATCATGCGCTACCCCAGCAGCTCCGTGAGCTCTCTGCGGTCGTTGCTGTACTCGAGCGCGCTTTGCGCGGTGATGACGCCGCTGCGGACCTTTGCCATGAGGTCGGCGTTGAGGGTGTGCATGCCGAGCGCGCGGTTTGACTGCATGATGGTGTCGAGCTGGTAGATCTTGCCCTCGCGCACCATGTTGAGCACGGCGTCGGTGCCCACGAGCACCTCCGTCGCGGCGCAGCGCCCCAGCCCGTCGGCCGTGGGGATCAGGCACTGCGTGATGACGCCGGCGAGCACGCCGGACAGTTGGCTGCGCACCTGGTTTTGCGCGCCGGCGGGGCAGGCGTCGATGATGCGGTCGATGGTGAGCGCCGCGCTCGTCGTGTGCAACGTTGACATGACCAGATGCCCGGTCTCGGCGGCGGTGAGCGCGGCGGAGATGGTCTCGTAGTCGCGCATCTCGCCGACGAGGATGATGTCGGGGTCTTCGCGCAGCGCAGAGCGCAGGCTCGAGGCAAAGCTCTTGGTGTCGCGCCCGACCTCGCGCTGGTGGATGAGCGAGCTCTTGCGCGTGTACACGTACTCGATGGGGTCTTCGATCGTGATGATGTGCTCGGCGCGCGTGCGGTTGATGTAGTCGATCATCGCGGCGAGCGTGGTGGACTTGCCCGATCCGGTGGGGCCGGTCACCAGGATGAGGCCGCGCTTGCGGTCGGCGAGCTCATTGAGTGTGGGCGGCAGGCCGAGCTGCTCGATGGTGGGGATGTGGTCGTCGAGCAGGCGGATGGTGGCGGCGATGTGCCCGCGCTCGCGGAACACGTTGACGCGCTGGCGCAGCCCGTCGCTCGAGACGAGCGCGAAGTCGAGGTCGTCGCCGTCGGCGAAGGCGGAAAGCTGGGGCTTGTCGAGCGCCTCCTCGATCATGGCCTCGACCTCTTTGGCCTTGAAGTCGTAGGGCGCCTCGACGAGCGTGCCGTTCTGGCGGAAGAACACTGGCTCGCCGGCGGAGATGTGCACGTCGGAACAGCCCATGTCCCGTGCTTTGAGTATGATGCCGTCCAAGTTCATGGCTGCTTTCTCCCCTTACACCTGGTAGACGATCTTGAGGTATTCCTCGATGGTCGTCTTGCCCGCCACGACGGCCGCCGATGCCGCGTCGGCGAGCGTCTTCATGCCCTGGTTGGCAACGGCGTACGCCTGGATCTCGTCGACGCTTTTCTTGTCGTTGATCATGCGCCTGATGGTGCGGTCCACCTGGAGGATCTCGTGGATGGCGATGCGGTCGCGGTACCCGGTCTGGTTGCAGTTGCGGCAGCCCTTGCCCTCGGTGAGCGTCACCTGCGTCCCCGGGGCCAGGCCCAAGATCTCGACCTCGCGCTCGGTGGCGGGGCGCTGCTCGGCGCAGTGCGGGCACACCTTGCGCATGAGGCGCTGCGCCACCACGCCGGCAAGCGACGACGACACCATGAACGGCTCGACGCCCATATCGATGAGGCGCGCGATGGAGCTCGCGGCGTTGTTGGTGTGCAGCGTCGAGAAGACGAGGTGGCCGGTGATGGCGGCGCGCACGGCGATGGCGGCCGTGGTCGCGTCGCGTGTCTCGCCCACCATGATGATGTCGGGGTCCTGGCGCATGAGCGAGCGCAACCCGACGTCGAAGGTCAGGCCGGCCGTCTCGTTGACCTGCACCTGCGTGATGCGCGGGATGTTCTTCTCCACCGGGTCTTCGATGGTGGAGATGTTGACGAGCTCGTTGCTGAGCGCCTGCAGGACCATGTAGAGCGTGGTCGTCTTGCCCGAGCCGGTGGGGCCGGTCAGGTAGATGATGCCGTTGGGCACGGCCAAGATCTTGCAGAACTTCTCGTAGTCCTCGTCGAGCATGCCGTAGGTGGTGGTGTGCTCGATCCTCGTGTTGTTGGACAGCAGGCGCAGCACGGCCTTCTCGCCGTAGACGGTCGGGATGACGGAGACGCGCACGTTGACGTCCTCGCCGGCCACCATGGTGCGGAAGTGCCCGTCTTGCGGCAGGTAGCGCTCGGCGATGTCCATGTTGCTCACGATCTTCACACGCGCGAGCAGCGGCGCGTGCACGGTGCGGTTGACGGTGAGGTAGTCGCTGATGACGCCGTCGACGCGGATGCGGATGTTCGTGAAGTCTTGGAACGGCTCGATGTGGATGTCCGAGGCGCCGGCGCGGTACGCGTGCTGGATCAGGCTGTTGAGCA
>JBJEHP010000346.1:0-4727 GCA_051876145.1 Coriobacteriales bacterium
ATGGGGACCGTCCCCCTCGTGAGGAGGTTGACGTTGGACTCGAAGCAGCCCGAGTAGTCCGGCGCTCCGGCCCTCCGCTCAGGGTACCACCAACCGTACTCGGCTGATACCACGCCATCGACCATATTCTCGAGGTGCACATACTGCACGATCTCCACCTCGGGCGTGTCCTGGCGCGAGATGAGCACCTCGTCGCCCTCGGCAAGGCCGAGGCGCTCCGCCGTGGCAGCCGACATGCCCACCGTCGGCTTGGGGTGGCGCTTGCGCATCGAGGGGACCTCGAAATACGACGACGCCCAGTAGGGCTGCTTGCGCGCGCCCGTGATCATGGTCACGCAGCCTTCGCCCTCGTCGCGGTCCACGTGCACGCCGGGCACGGGGAAGAAGCTTGCGGTGCGTCCTGCGCCCATGCTGGCGAGGAACGGGTTGGCAAGCTCGACCTTGCCCGATTCCGTCGCGAACCCGCGCGGCTCACCCGTCGCAGGGTCGACCTCCTCGTGCTTGTAGTAGTGCGCGGGGTTGCCGCACTGCCCCGTCACCGTGAACGCCTCCCAGCTCATGCCGGTCGGCGCGATGGTGCGCGCGAGTTCTTCGGTCAGGTTTTCCGCCGGCCAGTTCTCCTCGGCGTCTCCCATACGCAAGGCGAGCTCGCGCAGGATGACGTAGTCTTCCCTACGCTCGAACTGCGGCTCGCAGGCGGCGGGGCCGCCGTAGCAAAAGTCCGAGACACCGCCCATCGCCTGGAAGGCCGGGTGCTCGAGGGCCGCGGCGGCTGGCAGCACGTAGTCTGACATCTGGGCGGTCGGGGTCATGATGAACTCGAAGTCGACGATGAGGTCCATCGCCTCGAACGCCGCCTTGACCAGGCGCGTATCGGCGTAGGTGACGAGCGGGTTCGCGCCGTCGATGATGAGCGCACTCACCTTGTAGGGCTCGCCGGTCACCGCGGCGTTCCACACGCGTACGGGCAGCGGGCTCGTCAGGTAGCGCATGGGGAGGTGCCTGCCGAGCTTTGCGGTACGCGCATCTGCCTTCGCGAATCCGCGGTAGCTCTGGATGCCGCAATCGGGCTCGTTGAGGCCGTGCTCGCGCGACTCCTGGCTCAGGCGCGCACTGCCCTCGAGCTCCATCTCGGACAGGAAAGTCGGGCGCTCGTTGAGCAGGGTGCCGCCTGGGACGTCGACGTTTCCCGTGATGGCTCGCAGCGAGGCGAGCACACGGTGCAGCGGGGCCGTGTTCGGCCCGATCTGGTCGACGCCGCGGCCCGAGAGCAGGCCGGCGGGGCAGTTGGTCGCATACGTGCGCGCAGCCGCCTGGATGTCTTCGACGGAGACCTTCGTAATCTCGGAGGCCTCCTCGAGCGTGCGCTCGAAGGCCGCCGCCTTGAACTCGTCGAAGCCGTAGCACCACTTCTCGACGAACTCGTGGTCGTAGAGGTCCTCTTCGATGATCACGCGCGCCAGCGCGTACGCGAGCACGGTGTCGGTACCCGGGAAGGGGTGAAGCCAGATGCTCGCCCGCGCCGCCGTCATGGACAGGCGCGTGTCGACGACGATGAGGTTGCCGCCAGCGCGCGCGTAATCGGCGATATTGCGCCAGAACAGCGAGTTGTCCGATTCCGCCGGGTTCGTGCCCCACAGGACGAGGCATTGCGTGAGCCCCGGCCTGAAGTCGCACTCGACGGACCACCCATAGGTCATGGTGTCCATCCAGATGCGGGGGTTCCAGCAGATCGGCCCGATGCCCATGTTGTTGGGGCTGCCGATGAAGGTCATGAAGCGGTGGAGCGGCCAGTACACGGCATGTGGGCCGCCGATGGCGCTCGCGACCGTCCAGGGGCCGTGCTCGGCGACGAGTTCTTTGAGCTTGGACGCTATCTCGTCGAGTGCTTCGTCCCAGCTGATGCGCTCCCACCGGCCGGAACCGCGCTCGCCCTTGCGGCGCAGCGGGTAGTTGACGCGCGTCGTGTCGTCGTAGAGCTTCTCGAGGTTGAGCGGCCAGCGCACGCAGCGCTGCGCGACCGAGGCGTCGTAGGGGTAGCGGGTTGGGTCGGGCGTGAGCTTGGTGACCCTGCCATCCTCGAGCGTCGCGTCGAACGCGCACAGGTACCCGCAGTAATGGCAGTTCGTCTTTTTAATCTCTGTAGTCATAGCTGGTCATTTTAGCGGACTGACGGGTGGTTTCACGCCTCATCGAAGGTCAAATCGGTGTTGTCGTCATCCGTGAGCCGCCAGTACTCGGGGTCGCGCTCGAGCCCGTCGACCGCATCGTAGACCGCCTTCCAATCGACGTCGTAGCCAAAGATGGGCTCGAGGTAGTGCTTGACCGGCGTGGTTCCAATGCTTCGCTGCAGGGAATTGACGCACGAGAAGCACGTGGAGAGCACGAGGTCCGTATCGGTCTCGTCGATTTCTGCAAGGCGCTTCGTGCGGCGGTACACGCAGTAGTCGCGCGCGTAGACGCTCACCATGCCGCCGCTGCCGCAGCAAAGCGTGTCGCGCTTCTCGTGCGCAAACGGAACGAGCTCGGCATTGGGGTACAGGTCGCGCGCGAGCTCGCCGAACTCGCCGCCGTAGCGGTCGTAGCACGCGTCATGGAACGAGATCTTGCCGGAGAGGCCGCTCGTCGTGCCCCGCTCGTTGAGCAGCTTGCTCAGCTTGACAATCTCCACGTCCATGCCCTCGAGAAGCTGTGGCAGCTCGTAGCCGCAGTGCGGGCACGTGATGATGAGACGCGTGATCTCATGCTTTTCCAAGAACGCCTGGGCACGCGCACGGTAGCGCTCGAATTCCTCGTAAAAGCCCGAGTCGTAAAACGTCGAGCCACAGCAGAAGTAGAGCGTGTAGGCCGCGAGCTTCTCCTCGCGCAGCCAGTCGGAGACCTTCGCGGTGAGCTCGGGGGCGTAGGCATACAGCGAGCAACCCGGGAAGAATGCCGTATGGTCGGCCTCCCCGCCCAGATCGGGCGCGCCGGAAAGGTACGTGACCTTGTGGATGTCTCCGGATTCACGCGCCTTGAGTGCGGAGAACAGGTTGTATTTGAGATCGGTCCTGAACTTTCGGTACAGGGAACGCAGCTCGTCATGCTGTGGAAGCAGCAGGGCACGCAGCGGCTTGCAGGCATCGATGGCCTTGAGGCCGGCCGGGCAATGGGCCGTGCAGCGGTTGCACAGCGCGCACGTGAAGGGGAAATGCCGCCAGGTCTCGTCTCCCGAAAGAAGCGACTCGCAGATATCGCCCAGGTTGGGCGTGCCTTCAGGGAAGTTCCCGCAGTCGGTCCGGGCGCACAGCCCGCATCTGATGCACGTATCTGAAAACTGCTGCACCGCAGCTCGTGGATCGTTTTCCATGACATCCTCCTTCGTATCAGGACGCCTTCAGTTTACACTTCGCTAAATCCACCACAAGGGCAGTCAGGTAACGGCTTAATCGCTTCCAACTGGCCCGCCAACAAAAGCAAAGTCAGAACCCTGATATACTATGTATTACGTATTACATACTTGTACGTCAAGAGGAGGAGCCATGAAGGAGACGCTCGTCAGCGCGCGTATCCCCCAGGCGAAGAAAGAAGCTGCCACGCGCGAGTTTGCCGCACGTGGAACGAACATGTCAGAGTTCATCAACCGCGCACTCGACGCGTTTCTCGCATCGGGCGAATTGCCGGGATCGCCTAGCACGTCGGGCATGCGTGACACGGCGGAGTTTTCGAAGTTCGTGGAACAGAGCAGCGTTGCGATTGCCTGGTCAGAAGGCTCAGGCGATTACAAGGATCTGCTGCGAAAAGGGAAGCGAGCAGACTATGAATCTCTTGCTTGATACCAACGTGGTCATTGACTATCTGGTCCGCAAGGAACCCTTTTTCGAACCCGCCGAACAGATTGTTGCCGCAGGTTTCTTTGGCGATGCAACCCTGTGGATGCCCGCTCAGTCAGCTGCAGACGCATTCTGCGTGCTCAACCACTACCTCGACTCCGGCCGCGTACAAACCTTGCTCGCCAACCTGTTCGAGGTGGTTAAGCCCGTTGCGCTCTCCGCAGACGAGCTCATCGATGCCGCACGCCTCCAATGGAACGGCTACGAAGACTGCCTCGTTATGCTTGCAGCCTCGAAGGCACACGCAGATTACCTCATCACACGCGACAAGAAGGGCTTCGCGCGCTCGGCCGTGCCCACGCTTACGCCCCAAGAATGGGTCGCGCTCCAAGCAGAATGCGGCTTCACCTACGCGCCGGCAGAAATCTCTCGCTAGGCCATCGACCTCACCCGCCACGCCGCGCGCCACACACCCCTACGTTTCCCCTAAACAAGGAGAACCCCGGCTGGATGACCAGCCGGGGTTCCACAAGGACTTGCCAGTAGATGGCAATTATTGAAGAGGATTACTCAGCCGCAGCAGCGGTCTTGGGCTCTTCGGCAGCAGCCTGGGCGGGGTTAACCCACGTCCAGTACTCGCGGCCTTCCTCCCAGTAGTCCATGAAGGGCTCGCGCTTCTGCGGAAGACGCGTGTAGAACTTCTCCTCGCCGTTGTCGAGACGGCGCTCGCAGGACCAAAGGATCATGAAGCGGAGCAGCCAGCCGCCGAGCAGCGCCATGACCGGGGAGACGATAGCGCCAAGCGGGCTCATGCCACCGAACACGTTGAAGATCAGCGGAAGAACCAGACCGCAGGTGACCATCAGGCCCCAGAAGGTGAATGCCCAGGAGCCACGAACCCAGCGGTCGGCGATA
>JBJEHP010000347.1:0-4711 GCA_051876145.1 Coriobacteriales bacterium
AACCAGCGACGGCACTGGCCGATGCCCTGCGGGTGCGAGGCGATGGCCGTGACGCCGTCAAGCGCGGCGCCTTTCGCGAGTATGAGCGACTGGTGGATGTCGAGCGCGACCTCGCCGAGGATCTCCGCGCGGGTCGTGAAGGCAAAGGCATCGAGCACCGTCGTGACCGGCCCTTCGAGGGAGTTCTCGATCGGCACAACACCGTAGTCAGCCTTGCCGCGATCGACCGCCTCGAACACGTCGGACATGCTGTCGCACGGCAGCGGCTCGTATTCGGCGGCGAGCCTTCCCTTGCTCACGAACGTGCGGACCGCCTGGTCGCTGAACGTGCCCTCCGGGCCGAGAAACGCGTATATCGGTTTGTGCTGTGCCATGCGTGAAACCAGTCCTCTCAACAAGACATTGCGCGAATTCTACCATGCGCACCTGCGCGCGGGGACATGGCAGCACCCCAGGACAAAAGGATCGATGGCGAAGCTCCCATCCCTCCTGGCATGCGGCGGCGCTTCACGCTATTCGGCGCAGGACCAGCAGCCGTCCGGCCCCAAGAAGATGAAGCCTTCGGAGCAAAGCTCGTCGAGAATCGCCCGCACCTCGTCGGCGGGGACGGCGTCGCGTCCCGCGTGCTGCTCGGCCGCCGACAGGTCGGCGGCAAGCGCCTCTTGCGTCGCAGGCCCCTCGAGCACGCGGCGCAGCAGGTAGGCACGCTTCTGACGGTGGCTCCCCTCGAACTTGCTCTGCCTGACATGGTGCTTGCTGCGGCGGCTTGGATTGGGCAGCACCTTCTTGAGGTGCGCGCCGTAGTCGAGCAGCGCATAGTACCACGTCCGGACCTCGGGGCCCTGCGGGCACGTCCTCTCGACGAGGGGAATGAGCTCCTTATCGCCCACGCCATCTTGGCCGGGAAACAGCTCGTGCAGAAACACCGTGCGCACGTTGGTCTCGAGGTACATGTCGGGCTCTTCGAATGCGAACACGCGCACGCCCGCAGCGGTGGCGGGCCCGATCCCCGGCAAGCTCAGCAGCTCCTTGTGGCCGCGCGGCATCTCGCCATCGAAGCGCTCGACCACCTGCTCGGCGCACTTTTTCAAGTTGAGCGCGCGGCGGTTGTAGCCCATCCCCTGCCACAGCTCCAAGACGGGCGGCAGAGGCGCCGCCGCGAGGTCGCCGATGGTCGGAAACGTCGCAAGCCACTGCTCCCAGCGCCCCTGCACGCGTGCGACCTGCGTCTGCTGGAGCATGACCTCCGAGAGCATGATCGCGTAAGGGTCGTGGGTGTTGCGCCAGGGCAGGTCGCGGTAGAGCTCTGCGCCCTTCGAGCGCACGAGCTCGGAAAACGCCGCCAGGCGCTCGTCGGCCACAGGCCCCTCGCCCGGCAGGCTACTCGTCCCAGTCGGCAATCTCCCAGCCCTTCTGCTTGGAGATGCGCTCGAGCTTGGCATCCGGGTCCACCACCGTCACGTGGTGCGCCATCTGGAGCATGGGCACGTCGCTGTAGTGGTCGCTGTACGCGCGCTCGAGCACCCACTGGTTGTGCCCGTAGTTGTCGTCGCAGTACTGGATGAGCAGGCGGAGCTTCTCGGGGCCCTGCACCGGAACGCCCACGACCTTGCCCGTGTAGTGCCCATCGCGCTCTTCCATGATCGTCGATATCTGCCCGTCAAAGCCCAGCTCGTCCACGATGGTCGTCGTGATCGGCTTGAACGACGCCGAGGCCAACACGAGCTTGAGCCCCTCGGCGCGGCACTTCTCGATCTCGCGGATGGCACCCGGGCGGATGTGCTTGCGCATGCGCTTGTCGTAGATCTCGAGGATCTCTTTGTCCACTTCCTCGACCGTGGGCTCGGTGAGCGCCGAGAACAGCAGCTCGCGTGGCGTGCTTTCGGTCTGGGGCAGGCGCAGGCGGTACTTGATGCCCCACACGCCCATCAAGACGCCCTTGTGCAGCGGCAACTCGCGATGGCGCAGGAGGCTCGTCGTGAGCTTGAGCGGCGATTCGCCGTCCAAGATGGTACCATCCAAGTCGAACGCGGCCACATGTATCACTTGCCAGCAGCTCCTTTCGATGCGCGCCCGCACGTCTGCGGGGCAGACAACGCCCGTGCAATCAGTGTCTGAGCATTATACGTGCGAACCATGGTGAGGATGTGACGGCGCGCCGATCTTTTCGGGCTACTCGTTGAACGCGTCGATACACTCCGAGAACTGCGAATTGTACAGGTCGGCGTAGAAGCCACCCTTTGCGAGCAGCTCGTCGTGAGTGCCCTGCTCGACGATATCGCCCTTGTTGAGCACGAGGATCGTGTCCGCCTCGCGGATCGTCGAGAGGCGGTGCGCGATGACGAAGCTCGTGCGGTTTGCCATGAGCTCGCCCATGGCCTGTTGCACGAGGCGCTCGGTGCGCGTGTCGATCGAGCTCGTCGCCTCGTCGAGGATGAGGATCTCGGGGTCAGCCAGGAGGGCGCGGGCAATCGTGAGCAGCTGACGCTGTCCGATGGAGATATTGGTGCCCTCCTCGTTGATGACGGTGTCGTAGCCGTCTGGCAGCGTGCGGACGAAGTGGTCGGCAAGCGCCGCCTTGGAAACGCGCAGGATATCCTCGTCGGTGGCTGCGTCATTGCCGTAGGCGATGTTGTCGCGGATGGTGCCGTTGAACAGCCACGTGTCTTGAAGCACCATGCCGAAGTAGCGGCGCAGGTCGTGGCGCGACATCGCGCGCGTGTCCACCCCATCGAGCTTGATGGAGCCGCCGTCGATCTCGTAGAAGCGCATGAGCAGGTTGACGAGCGTGGACTTGCCCGCGCCGGTCGGCCCGACGATGGCAACCGTCTGACCGGGCGCGACGTCGACCGAGAAGTCCTTGATGACCGTCTGGCCGGGAACGTAGCCGAACGTGATGTGCTCGAATTCCACATGCCCCGCAACCGGCGCGTCGTGCGGCGCCAGATCGGACTCGTCCTTCATCTCGGGCTCGTCCATGAGCTGGAAGATGCGCTCGGCGCCCGCGATGGTCGCCTGGATCGTGTTGATGATGCTCGCGAGTTGGGCGATGGGGCGCGTGAAGTTGCGCATGTACTGCGTGAAGGCCTGGATGTCGCCCACGCCGATGGCGCCGACGAGCACCTGCCAGGCGCCGACCACGCAGACGGCAACATAGGCGAGGTTGCCGACGAACTGCGTGAGCGGGCGGATGAGCCCGGAGACGAACTGCGCGCGCCACGCGTGGCCGAAGTACTCCCGGTTGATGCGCTCGAAGTCCGCCACGGAATCCTTCTCGTGCGTGAACGCGCGCACCTCGGTGTGCCCGCCGTACGTCTCCTCTATATGCCCGTCGAGCGCGCCGAGCGCCGTCTGCTGGGCCAGGTAGAGCTTTTGCGAGCGCTTAGCCACAAAGACCGTGATGATGATGGAAAGCGGCAGCGTGCACAGCGCGATGAGCGTCATGATCGGGCTGATGAACAGCATCATGAGCAGCACGCCGACAATCGTGACGACGGCTGAGATCGCCTGCGTGAGGCTGTCTTGCAGCGTGGACGAGATGAGGTCGACGTCGTTGACGACGCGCGAGAGCGTGTCGCCCTTCGAATGCGAGTCGTAGTACGAAAGCGGCAGGCGGTTGAGCTTGGCCTCGGCGTCTTGGCGCAGGTTGTAGACCACGTTTTGGGTCACGCGCGCCATGACGAACATCTCAAGGTACTGGAAGACGCCCGACCCCAGGTAGAGCACGATGACGACGGCCAGGATCTGCTGCAACAGCCCGAAGTCGATGCCCGCGCCCGTGCCCTGCGCCTTTGCCACGGCGCCATTGAAGACGGTCGTCGTCGCCATGCCGAGCTGACGCGGGGCGAAGATGTCGAACGCCGTCGCCGCGAGGGCGCAGACGATGACGAACACGATCTTGGGGAGCTCGGGGCGCAGGTACGCGAACAGCCGGCGCAACGTGCCGCGCACGTCCTTTGCCTTCTCCACCGGCGCCGAGAGGTTGCGCCCGTGAAAGCCGTGCCCGGGCCTGCCGGGGCGGCGTGCGGCGCGTGCGTCCCTTCCTTCGGGTGCTGCCATCTACCTCGCCTCCTCTTCGGTGATCTGGGAGGCGACGATCTCGCGGTAGACCTCGCTTCTGTCGAGCAGCTCCAGATGCGTGCCGATCGAGTCGACGCGCCCGTTGTCGAGCACGATGACCTCGTCGGCGTCCATAGCGGCCGACACACGCTGCGCCACGATGAGCACGGTCGCGCCCTGGGTCGCGCGCGAGATGTTGGCGCGCACGGCGGCGTCGGTCTTGAAGTCGAGCGCGGAGAACGAATCGTCGAAGACGAACAGCCCCGAGCGCTTCGCCAGGGCGCGCGCGATGGACACGCGCTGCTTCTGGCCGCCGGAAAGCCCGCCGCCCGCCTGCGTGATCTGCGTGTCGAAGCCGTCTTCCTTCTCCATGATGAAGTCGTAGGCGGCGGCGTCCTGTGCCGCGCGCACGACGTCGTCGTCGTTTGCCGAGGTGTTGCCATAGCGGATGTTGTCGGCAATCGTGCCCGTGAACAGCGTCGTCTTCTGCGGGACATAGGAAATCAGCGCGCGCAGGTCGTCCTGGCGCATCTGCGAGATGTCGATGCCGTCGATGGTGATGCGCCCGCTCGTCGGGTCGTAGAAGCGCTCGAGCAGGTTGACGACGGTCGACTTGCCCGAGCCCGTCGAGCCGATGAGCGCGTAGGTCTTG
>JBJEHP010000348.1:0-4689 GCA_051876145.1 Coriobacteriales bacterium
CTTGTTAGATGGTTCGAAACTGCAATTTAGGGACAGGCCCTGCAAATTGGGGACTGTCCCCAATTTGCAGTTTGCAGTTAGCCGACGAGCCGTTCGATGCCGGGCAGTTTGGGCGTGCCGATGCGCAGGCTCAGCTGCACCTCGCACGGCTTGCACGCCTGGTTGAGCTCGACGTCGCTTTGGACCGACATGAACATGTAGGTCTCCTCGAGGTCCCAGCCGGTGCGGTTGGACAGCAGGCGCTGCATCTCCTTGCTGGCGTTCATGAGCGCCTCGTCGAACTCCTGCGCGCACGCGTTGACGTACCACTTGTCGGCGGTCTCGAGCACGGGCCAGTTGAGTTCGAAACCCTTGATGAGCGAGGTGCGCACGGTGATTTCCGCGGGGATCTCGATGCCCGTGCCGCACAGTTCGGAATCGCCCATTGCGGCATGCACGTCGCCCATCTGCAGCAGCGCGCCGGCCACGCGCACGGGGAAGTACAGGCGCGCGCCCTTGCCGATGAGCTTGTTGTCCATGTTGCCGCCGTGGCTTCCCACGTAGCCGTCGATGATGTCGTCGCCGGACGGGGCCGTGCCGATGACGCCGATCATAGGCTTGATGGGGAACTTGACCTGGTTGAAGGTCGCGAACCCGTCTTTGATGGGGACCTTCTTCGTGCGGTACCCCGTGGTCTCGAACAACGGCCCGCAGTGGTCGTCGGTCGCGATGGTGCCCTCGTCGGCGACCTGCAGGTCCAGGATGTCGACGACGAGCACATCACCGGGCTCGGCTCCCTCGATGTAGACAGGGCCAGCCGCGGGGTTGGCGATGTTGTAGCCGTAGTCGAGGTCAGCCATGGTGATGGACTCGTCCGTGATCTTGTTCGAGAAGCAGTCGAGCGTCTTGAACAGCATGAGCTCGCCTGGCTTCGCGGTGTAGCAAGGCTCGTTGTCCTTCGAGAACTTGTACACCTGCGTGTCGATGACTTGCACAGCAAACTCCTCTCCAGAGAGTTTCGGAACTAATTCGGTAGATTATGCACCAACCAGCCCAATTTGAAAAACTGCAAATTGGGGACAGGGCCTGCAAATTGGGGACTGTCCCCTATTTGCAGTTTTGGGGTCGCGAGGGGCGCGAAATAGGCCCGCTACCAGCGCCACGTGCGAAGATGTTCAAGCACTGCTAGAATTACAGCACTTATGTCTACCAACGAGGTGCATAGAGCACTTCACATGGAGGTTAGCGAATCATGGCACTCTACACGCCAGAATATAAGCCGAACGGAAACGAGGTCGCCGTCATCGTCACCGACGAGGGCACCATCCGCGTGCAGCTGCACGGCGAAGACGCCCCCATCCACGTCGGCAACTTTGTCGAGCTCGCCCAGAAGGGCTTCTACGACGGCCTCAAGTTCCACCGCTACGTCCCCGGCTTCGTCATCCAGGGCGGCTGCCCCAACACCCGCGATATGACCCCGGCAGAGGTCGCGCGCGGCGGCTACGGCCCCAACGGCAAGCCCGGTACCGGCGGTCCCGGCTACTCCATCAAGGGCGAGTGGAAGACCAACCCGCACAACGAGCACAAGGACGGCACGCTCGCCATGGCGCGCAGCTCCATGCCCGACTCCGCGGGCAGCCAGTTCTACTTCTGCCTTGGCCCCCAGCCGTTCCTCGACGGTGACTACACCGTGTTCGGCGACACGATCGAGGGCCTCGACGTCATCGCCAAGCTCCGCGCCGGCAGCCTCATCGAGAGCATCACGATCGAGAACGCCAACGACTAGCGCGCCACTGCACTGCACTTGGTGTCGATAGGAGAAACCACACTATGAACGCAGCTGTTTTCAAACAAGCTCAGGAGGCCTACGCGCAGGGCGATTACAAGACCGCCCTCGAGGGCTTCTCCGCTTGCGCGCAAGACACCGAAAACCTCTCTCCTGCCGATTTGAGCAAGTTCTACCACCTCATTGGCAACTGCTACGTGAAAGGCGGCGATCCATACGCCGCCGCCACGTTCTACCAGCGTGCGCTTTCGGGCAGCCCCGAAAAGCGCAAGCCGTCGCTGTACGTCAACCTCGGCACCGCGCTGCTGGGCTCGAAAGACTACGAGAACGCGCTCGTGGCATTTAGCCGTGCGCTCACGTACCCCATCTACACGACGCCGTACAAGGCGTACTCCGGCATTGGCGCTGCGCAGCTCAAGCTGGGCAACATGACCGAGGCAGGCGCCGCCTACCGCGAAGCCGCGCTCGACCCGGCCAACCCCGCTCCGGCAAAGGCGCTCGTCAACCTGGGCGTCTGCTTCATGGAGCTCGGGCGTTCTGCTGACGCGATCACCAGCTACGAGACCGCGCTCGAGTTCGACCTGGACGACAAGGCAAAGGCCAAGGCGCTTGCCAACCTCGGCCAGGCCTACATGGCCGAAGGCCGCGTGCAAAAGGCGATCAACGCCTTCGAGCAGGCCATGTCGGGCGGCAACTACCAGCTCTCGCCCATGGCGAGCCACGATTACGAGATTGCGATGAGCCTGAAGGACCGCCTCGACTCGCGCATGCCGGGCATCCTCGACACGGGCTTCATCCCCAACCTGTCCGCGGTGGCAGGCGGCGTCGAAGAGCAGAGCGCGGGGCTCGAGCCGGGTGACGAGGGCTTTGACCCTTTCGCTCCCAAGACGCAGGCCATGCCCACGATCGACGCGGGCCAGGTGGCGGAGGAGCCGCAGGAGCACGAGGCTGAAGACGCGGCCGAAGAGCTTGCCCCTTCTGATTACGAGCCAGCGTACTCCCAGCCCGAGGCCGATGCGGCAGACGAAGACGACCAGTCTGCGTGGGACGCGTCTGACGAGGACGCCGACGAGGAGGCGCAGCTGGACGCGACCGTCGCGATGCCCGTTGCCATGCCGGTCAGCGAAGACGAGCTCGAGCAGACGCTCGAGGAGCTCGGCCTGTCCGACAACGGGGCCGATGCCGACCTTTCCGCTGCAGAAACCCAGGTCATGGCACCTGTCGGTGCGGGCGAAAGGACGCTCGACATCCAGACGGGCGCATCGGAGCCGGTCGAGGCCGCAGCCGACGAAGACGACACGGCGCAAGATGCGGATGCGGACGATGCCCCGGCGCAGGATGCAGACGACGAGCAGGCGGACGATGCCGGCGAAGACGACGGCTACTTCGAGGACTACGAAGACGGCTACGGCGACGAGGGCGAGTACGTCGACGACTACAACCAGTACGATGATCTGGCCGGATACGCGGACCTCGAGGCGTCGCGACCCATGGCAATCGTCGACTCGGGCGAGCCGCTCAACGACCTCGACCGCACCGACACGCACATGCCCAATCCTGACCAGACGGCGTTTTTCGACGTCACCGAAAAGCAGATCAACCAGGATGCGCGTGAGGACCGCAGGCGCAAGCGCAAGTCCCGCGGCGTCGGGCTGAAGGTCGCCATCGTGATCGTCATCCTCGCGATCCTGGTCGTGGGCGCAGGGTGCGCGGCCTACATGATGGGCTACGGCTATCCCTCCCAAGAGGACGTGACCCGCAACTTCTTTGCCGCCGTGCAAAACGGCGACGATACCGACCAGTACTGGGCGAAGGACGTTGACGAGACGGCGCGCCAAAGCCAGGTCGCGACGCTTGCCAACATGACCGCGTACAACGTCGAGGGCGTGGAGCGCTCCTCCTCACAGACCGCCGTGTACGTGAAGGGCACGCTGCGCGAAGGCGGCCAGATTGAGTACAAGACGGTGCTCGCGCGCGACGGCCTGTCGTGGGCGGTCGAGTATATCGAGCTGTACTTCCCCAGCGCAAAATAACGGTGGAATAGACGGTCCGTGGTGTAGAATGCCGCGGACCGCTTTCATAGACACGATTCATTTGGAAGATTTGGAAAGGAACCACAGATGGCAATCGAGAAGACCTACAACATGATCAAGCCCGACGGCGTGCGCAACGGCCACATCGGCGAGATTATCTCCCGCATCGAGCGCGTTGGCCTGAAGATCGAGCGTATGGAGCTGGGCATGGTCACGCTTGAGGAGGCCGAGGCAAACTACGGCGAGCACAAGGGCAAGCCGTTCTACGATGGCCTGATTTCCTACATCACCTCCGGCCCGGTCGTCAAGATGGTCGTTTCCGGCGAGAACGCCGTCGCCACCATGCGCAAGCTCATGGGCGCGACCAACTGCGCCGATGCCGCTCCTGGCACCATCCGCGGCGACTTTGGCCTGACCGTCGACGAAAACGTCATCCACGGCTCCGACTCCGTCGAGTCCGCCGAGCGCGAGATCAAGGTCTTCTTCGGCGAGTAAGCGCTATCGCAGATAGCAACAACGCGGAGGGCCCGTGGCATTTGAATTGCCGCGGGCCCTTCGCATGCCCCGAGGTCTACACATCCCACGCACGCTGCGCGAGAAGAGTGGCACTGCCACACATCCGGCGCACGCTGCACGGGAAATGTGGCACTGCCACACATCTCGCGCGTTCGGGACGCGTTCGGGACGCGTTCGGGGCGCACGCGGCGCGGGGAGCAGGCCGGGGGTTATGTGATTACTGTTGGTGTCCCTGCCGAGCGGGGAGAGTAGTGATAAACTAGCGAACCACTGCTTTTTGCAGCCTAACGAAACTTAAATGCAGTTGAAGTGAGGAGCGACCATGTCGCTGACAGACAGACTATTTGGCAATTTCGGTAGCGACATGGCTATCGA
>JBJEHP010000349.1:0-4689 GCA_051876145.1 Coriobacteriales bacterium
CCTTTCATCGAGAACATGACGACGATCGTGAACAGCAGCGCGACGGGCGTAATTTTGGAGATCTTGGGAACGACCGCATCCTCGAACCAGCTTTGCCCCTTCGTGCGCACGCAGACGGCGCGGGTGAGGGCGCCTGCGACGAGCGGGATGCCGAGGTAGACGAGCACGCTTTGGGCTACCTGCCACATCGATACGTCGACGGCAGTTCCCTGCGCTCCGAGAAAGGGAGCGAGCACCGTGAGGAACAGCCACGCCATGGGCCCGTAGAGCAGTACCTGGAACAGCGCGTTCAGGGCCACGAGCCCGGCGGCATAGTCATTCGACCCCCTTGCGAGCTCGTTCCAGACCAGCACCATCGCGATGCAGCGGGCGAGCCCGATCATGATGATGCCGTTCATGTAGGCGGGCACGTCGGCGAGAAACACGAGGGCGAGCGCGAACATGAGCAGCGGACAGAGCACCCAGTTGAGCAGGAGCGAAAGTCCGAGCAGGCGCTTGTCCGCGAACACGGCGGGCATCTTCGCGTAATCGACCTTCGCGAGCGGCGAGTACATCATCAAGATGAGCCCGAGGGCTATGGGAATGTTCGTCGTCCCGATGCTCATCGAGCCGAGCGCCTCCGAAAAGCAGGGTGCGACAACGCCCAAGATAACGCCCGCCGCCATCGCCAGGAATATCCAGAGCGTGAGAAGCCGATCCCACAGCCCCAAACCCGATGCGGTTCCCTGTCCCATATGTGCAACACGTCCTTTCATCTAAATAATTCGATATGTAGCTTCGAAAAAAGGCCGCAAGCGCGGCCTCGTCTGGCGGGAGCGGCCAGTGCCGCTCAGCAGCAGCTCACTTGGGAGGGGTCCTCTTCGACGTGGGTAATCTCCCCAAGCAGGCGCAGCGCGTTTCGGGAGCCCTCCTCGCTGATCGAATAGCGCATCCACTTGCCGTCTTGCCGGGCGGACACGATGCCCGACTCGACGAGAATCTTCATGTGGTGGGAGAGGGTCGACTGGCTCAGGTCGATCTTGTCGTTGAGCTCGCAGGCGCATTTCTCGCCGCTGCGCAGCATCTCGAGCACTTGGAGCCGGTACTCGTTGCAAAGCGCCTTGAAGACCTTCGCGTCCTTTGCGTGGTCGCGCATCGTGTACCTCCAACAGTTCGAAATAATTCGATGTGATTGTAGGAAGGGGAGAGGGTGCTGTCAAACGGGCGCGGCCAAATCTGAGCTGCCCCGGAGAGTGCGGTGAACGGCGCATGGCAAACGTGTCGTAACATGCTGCCAGCATGCGGGTATCGACGCAACGCACGGCGGTGGTGCGCACGGGAAACGTGGCAGTGCCACACATCCGTCGCACGCGTGGCGTGCGTGTGCTACCGTGGACGCTGACAATCGACACGACGACAGTGCGCCTGCGAGTGCGCTGCCTGCACGGAAAGCGAAGAGAGTATGGGTTACCTGGGTGAAGAAATCGGCAAGCTCGGCTTTGGGCTGATGCGCCTGCCGCGGCTCGAAGACAAAAGCGCGGACCTCGACCTCATCTGCAAGATGGTCGACCGGTTCTTGGACGCCGGGTTCACGTACTTCGACACCGCGTGGGTCTACGGCGACAGCGAGGCCGTGACGGCCAAGGCGCTCGTGCAGCGCCACCCGCGCGAGAGCTACCAGCTCGCCACGAAGGGCATCTCGTGGATTGGCTGCAAGACGCCCGAGGACGCGCAGGCACAGTTTACCGAGTCGCTCGAGCGCACCGGCGCCGGCTACTTCGACTTCTACCTGCTGCACATGACGGGTGGCCCGCGCACGCAGGTGTTCGACCAGCTCGGCATGTGGGATTTCGTCGCGCAGATGAAGGAGGAGGGGCTCATCAGGCACGTCGGCTTCTCGCATCATGGCACTGCCGAGGAGCTCGACCAGATCATCTCCGAGCATCCCGCGGTCGAGTTCGTGCAGCTGCAGGTCAACTACCTGGATTGGGAAAACCCCATCAACCAGAGCCGCGCCTGCCTCGAGGTCGCAAAGAAGCACGGGATCCCGGTCGTGGTGATGGAGCCGCTGCGCGGCGGTCTGCTCGCCGACCCGCCCGCGAGTGTGAAGAAGGTGTTCGATGATGCCGGTAAAGGCTCGCCTGCGTCATGGGGTCTGCGCTTTGCCGCAGGCCAGGACAACATCATCACCGTGCTGTCCGGCATGAACACGATGGAGCAGATGGAAGACAACATCGCCGCGCTCAAGGGCTTCACGAGGCTGAGCGCGGAGGAACTCGACGTGATCCACGCCGCGCAGGCCGAGTTCGACAAGTTCGACCTGATCCCGTGCACGGGCTGCGATTACTGCGCGAAGGTGTGCCCGCAAAACGTCGGCATCTCGGGGGCGTTCCTCGCGATGAACGCCGAGACGCTGTTCGGTCGCCACGTGCAGGAATGGCTCAACAAGGGTGCGGGCAGGGCACTGCCGAGCGCATGCATCGAGTGCGGCGCGTGCGAGAAGGCATGCCCGCAGGGGATCGCGATCATCGACGAGCTCAAGCGCGCCGCCAGGGTGATCGGGTAGCGAGCGCTTCCGGGCGCGCTTCGCGCGCCCGCGCCCTCGCGTGTGCGCGAGAAACGTGGCAGTGCCACACATCCCACGGTAACTGCGCGAGAAACGTGGCAGTGCCACACATCTCGCGTTTGCTGCGCGGGAAAAGTGGCAGTGCCACACGTTTGCTGCAAAACGCGCGAAAACAGTGGCAGTGCCACACATGTGACGCAACGTGCGCGAGAAGAGTGGCAGTGCCACACATCCCGTGCGGAGCGGGGTGCCCCCTACGGCTTCATCAGCACCTGCGGCTTGCGGTAGGGCGTGATTTCCCTGTCAATGCGGTCGAAGCATTCCATGATCTTGATGTTCTGAGGGCACGCCTGCTCGCAGGCGCCGCAGCGGATGCACTCGCTCGGCATCTTCTTGCCGCCGTTGAAGCGCACGATAAACCCGAGCTGGTAGTTGGCGGCTTTCGCATCGCCAAAGTTGATGTAGTAGTTGAGCGCGGTCATGGAGCCGGAAATGCCCACGCCCACGGGGCAGACCTTGGCGCAGTAGTCGCATCCGGTGCAGGGGATGGTCCCGCTTGCCTCCATCGCGCGCTGCGCGTTCCCGACAACTGCGAGCTCGGTGTCTGAGAGCGGCTTGAAGTCAGCGAACGCGCGGCAGTTGTCCTCGACTTGCTCGACCGTGCTCATGCCCGACAGCGTCGTGATGACGCCATCGACGCTCGCGGAAAAGCGCAGTGCGGCCGTCGCGTACGAATCGTCGGGCATGCCTGCGTCGAGGATGTCCTTCACCGCCTGCGGGGGATCGGCGAGGATTCCTCCCTTGACGGGTTCCATGACGATCACCGGCTTGCCGTGGCGGCGCGCCACCTCGACGCATTCGCGCTCACGGAACGACGGGCTGTCCCAATCGAGGTAGTTCACCTGCAGCTGGACGACCTCCGCCTCGGGGTAGGCGGCGATGAGGTCTTCGAGCTCCTCGGGCGTGCAGTGTGCGGAAAAGCCGATGTGGCGGGCCAGGCCGCGCGCCTTCACACTCTTCACGAACTCCCAGGCGTCGTACTTCTCGAACGCGGCGGTGCGGTTTCCGCCCAGGTTGTGCATGAGGTAGAGGTCGATGCAGTCCACGCCAAGGTTCTCGAGCGATTCCTCCAGCTGCTTTTCAAGGTCGTCGGCGCTGTTGCAGTGCGTCCACGCGACGCACTTGTCTGCGATGAAGAACGAATCGCGCGGATGGCGCTTGACGAGGGCCTCGCGCAGCGCGGCCTCGCTGTTGGGGTACGCCCAGGCGGTGTCGAAGTAGTTTCCGCCTGCCGCGAGGTACCGGTCGATCATGTCGGCCGTGCACGCGATGTCTATCGTGTCGTGTTCGCGCCCGGTAAAGCGCATGCATCCAAAGCCGAGCTTGCTGACGCCGTTGAGGTCGATTGCCATGTTGTTCCCTTCGAGTCGCTGTGCTCGTGCCATTGTAGCAAGGGCCTCCGCGTGCACGGGAAACGTGGCAGTGCCACACGTTTGCTGCAAAACGCATGGGAAACGTGGCAGTGCCACACGTTTGCTGCAAGATGCGCGGGAAACGTGGCAGTGCCACACATCCGGCGCTTGCAGCGCGAGAAACGTGGCAGTGCCACACATCCGGCGCTCGCTGGGCGAAAAGGGTGGCAGTGCCACACATCCCACGGTTACTGCGCGAAAAGGGTGGCAGTGCCACACATCTCGCGCATTTATTGCCGCCCGCACACCCGCGCGCTACTCGCTCATTGCCAGGATGGTGCGCCGCTGGTCGTCGGTGAGGGTCGGCGGCAGCGCGGCAGGCCGTGCGAGGTAGTACCCCTGCAGCAGATCCGCGCCGAGCTGGATGCAGGTCCGCACCTCGTCTTCGGTCTCGACACCCTCGGCGATCACGAGCTTGTCGCGCTGATGCGCGAAGTTCACGATGTACTTCATGATGGCGCGCTTGTCGGCACTCACGTCGATGTTGTGCACGATCGAGATGTCCACCTTGATGTAGTTGGGCGAGATGTGCAGCAGCACCTTCTCGCTGTTGTACCCCGAGCCGTAATCGTCGAGGGCGACCTTGCCCCCGCGCGCGATAAACGGCGCGACCTTGCTCTCCCACAGCCCGTAGTCGATCGCGTCTTCCTCGGTAACCTCCATGACGGCATC
>JBJEHP010000350.1:0-4683 GCA_051876145.1 Coriobacteriales bacterium
ATCCACGACTGGGACCAGAACGACTCGTACAGCTACTACAAGGGCTCGGTCGACGACTACTTCACGACCGACTTCGACAAGACGAAGGACAAGCTCGAGCAGGCCGTCGGGCACGAGATCAAGATCTGCCGCTTTGCCGGCGGAAGCCCCACCATCGGCTACTACAACAAAGCCAACAAGACGGCGCTGCCGCAAGAGGTCATCAAGCGCGGCTACCAGTACTTCGACTGGAACGTGCTCGCCGGCGACAGCGAGCCTTCGCAGTTCGTGAACGGGCACACGCCCACCGACCGCATCGTCAGCAACGTGCTGGGCGAGGCCAAGGGCTTTGCCGAGACAAACTCGCCCATCTGCGTTCTCATGCACGACAACCCGGGCAAGGAGACGACCACCGAGGCGCTCCCGCAGATCATCGACGGGCTGAAGGACCTTGGCTACACGTTTGCCACGCTCGACTACGACACCCCCGGCTTCTACCAGTTGGTGATCTCGTGATGACGGACCGCAGGTACTCGCAAGGCGGATACTCCCGCAACTCGGGTGGTCAGAGACGCCCCGGCGCCCCGCGCCCGTCGGACTTCGGCACCAGCGGCCAGCAGCGCCGTCGCGGCAGCGCGCCCTCGTATTCCACACGTAGCAGCTCCCCTGCCTCGGGCAGGCAGCACCGCCCCGCGCAGAACACGCGTCGGCAGCCCGCGCGCACGGGCGGGAACCCCTACAGCCGCGGCAGCTACCAGCGCAAGGTGGTGCGCGAGAACGGCGGTCGGGCACCACGTGGCGGCAGCGAGTCGTATCGCAGCAGGCAGCTGAACGCTCATGCCCCCAAGGCGAGCAACTACCAGGGACGCTCCCCCGTCCACGCGCAGAGCGTCGCCGCCTCGCAGGAGGTCTCGCAGCGCGGGCTGATCGCCCGCATCGTCGTCATCGTCGTCCTTCTGCTGGTGCTCGTCTTGCGCTTCTCGGGATGCGCAGGCTCGGTCGGCACGCTCAACGACGTCAGCTCACAGGTGGCAGACCAGCAGTCGCAGCTCGACGACCTGACCTCGTCCAACACCACGATGCAGACGCAGATGGACTCCATGCAGAGCACCATCGACACCTACACCCAGCGCCAGAACAACGGCTAGCGAGCAGCAAGGCGCGCTCAGCGCCGCCTGTCCTCGGCGCGGCCTGCCCTCGGCGGCTACCGGTTGTCTTCGGCGACGCGGTACAGCGCGTTGAGCACCTCGAGCGCCACCTCGAGCGGCGACTCCCCCTTTGCAACTGGAATAGAGTACTTCTCTGACTTCGTGAAGTAGATCGCGCGCAGGCGCTCGAGCACGGCACGCGACTCCTTGTTGCCCATGGCCGCTGCCTTGAGCTGGTTGCGCACCGGCTTGATCACGACCTTGCCGCCGGTCTGCAGCACGCTTTCAGCGCCAATCTCTGACGCGAGGGCCTTCAGGCGTGCACGCGTGCACATGTTGGCCGCAGGCTCGGGCAGGGCGCCATGGGCCGTGCGCATGTCGGTGACGATGCGCTCCGCATCCTCGACGGTAACCGCAGCCGCGAGACGGCGGTAGTACATGACGCGCTCGTCGGCAGCGGGCATGTACTCTTCGGGGATGTAGAAGTCCACCGCTGCGTCGACGCGGATGTCCTGGTGGGCGATCGTCTCCTCACCGCGCGTCTCCGAGACCGCCTCGGCGAGCATCGACGCGAACAAATCGAAGCCGACGGCACTCATGTTGCCGCTCTGCTCGGCACCGAGCAGCGTGCCCGCACCGCGGATCTCCAGGTCGCGCATGGCGACCTTCATGCCGCTGCCCAGGTCCGTGAACTCGCCGATGGCCTGCAGGCGCTGGGTGGCCTCCTCGGTGAGCGGCTTGTTCGCGGGAAAGAGGAAGTACGCGAACGCCTGGTTGGACGAGCGTCCCACGCGCCCCTTGAGCTGGTAGAGCTGTGCCAAGCCCAGGCGCTGGGAGTCCTCGATGATCAGCGTGTTCGTATGCGGGTTGTCCAGCCCGCTCTCGACGATGGTCGTCGCGACGAGCACGTCTATCTCGCCCGCCGAGAACTGCTCCATGACGGACTCAATCTCTTTCGGGCTCATCTGGCCGTGCGCGACGCCGATGCGTGCCTCGGGCGCCGCCGCCTGCACGCGCTCGACCGCATCGTCGATGGTGCGCACGCGGTTGGAGACGTAGTACACCTGGCCGCCGCGCTCCATCTCGCGCCTGACCGCGCCGCTGACGATGTCTTCGTCCCACTCCCCCACATGCACCTTGACCGGGCGCCTATTGGGAGGCGGCGTGGTGATGAGCGACATATCGCGCACGCCCGAAAGCGACATCTGGAGCGTGCGCGGGATGGGCGTTGCGGACAGCGTGAGGACGTCGACCGATTCGCGCAGGTTCTTGAGCTGCTCCTTGTGCGAGACGCCGAAGCGCTGCTCCTCGTCGATGATGATGAGCCCGAGGTTCTTCGGGTTGACGTCGCGGCTCAGCAGGCGGTGCGTGCCGACGAGCACGTCCACCGTGCCCTGCGCAAAGCCCTCGAGGGCGCGCTTTTGCTGGGCGTCGGTCCGAAAGCGGCTCAGCACCTCGACGTCGATGCCGAAGGGCGCGAAGCGGTCGTGGAAGGTCGTGTAGTGCTGCTGGGCGAGGATGGTCGTCGGGCACAAGATCATGACCTGGCGCTTGTCGCTCACGGCCTTGAAGGCGGCACGCAGGGCGACCTCCGTCTTGCCAAACCCGACGTCGCCGCAGATGAGGCGGTCCATCGGGCGGTCGGATTCCATGTCCGCCTTGACGTCGGCGATGGCGGTGAGCTGGTCGGGCGTCTCCTCGTACGGGAAGATGGCCTCCATCTCCTCCTGCCAGACCGAGTCGGAAGAATACGAGAAGCCCTTGACCGACGAGCGCCGCGCATAGAGGTCGACGAGGTCGAACGCGAGCTTCTTGGCAGACTTGCGCGCCTTGCCGATGGCACGGGTCCAGTCCGCGGAGTTGAGGCGCGTGAGGCGCGGCGACGAGCCGTCGGGCCCCACATAGCGCGTGACGCGGTCGATCTGCTCGACGGGGACGAACAGCTTGTCGCCCTCGGCGTAGGCGAGCAGCAGGTAATCGCGCTCAACGCCCGCCACCTCGCGCTTGACCATGCCCTTGAACAGGGCGATGCCGTGGCTCGCGTGAACGACGTAGTCGCCCGGCTGGTAGGGGAAGGTTATCTCGGTGATGTCGACGTGCCGGCGCGACGTGCGCTGGTTGCCGCGCTGCGAGAGGTCGCCCAGCGACAGCACGGCCAGGTGCGCGTCGCGGGCGATGAAACCGCTCGCGATGTCGACGTCGGTGATGTTCAAGTACTCGGAGGCAAGCGGGGTGTCCGCGAAGTTGAGGTTTTCCACGAAGGGGACCGCATTGTCGCCAAAGACGAGCTCGATGTCCTCGCGCGCGTGCCTGTCGGCAACCGAGAACACCGTGGTCACGCCCTCTTTGATGAGCGAGCGCACGAGCGCGAACAGGCGCTCTTCCTTTCCCGAGAGGCTCGGGCGCTCGATGGAGATGTCGACGTCCACCGCGCCGCCCACGCGCATGATGGAAAGCAGGGTCAGGCGCTGCTGGCTCCCGAAGTCCATCTTTGCCGGCAGGCTGAAGAGCGACTCAACCTCTTCGGCCTTGATGCCCGCCTCCTTGGCGCGCGCCATGATCTCGTCGTAGCGGCGCGAGGCGTCGTCGAACAGGGAGCGCGGCTCGGCGAGCACGACGAGCGTGTCGCTCGAGGCATGGTTGACCGGCTGTTCGAGCGTACTGTACAGGCTCGGCAGGTAGCGCTCCATGCCATCGAAGGCGATGCCCGCCTCGAAGGCGGCCACGTCGTCGACGACCTTCTGGTCGGTGGCCAGCTCGCGCACGAGCACCTTGCGCATGTGCGCGACGTTCGACGCGCCCACGTTGAACTCGCGTGTCGGCCAGATCTCCGCCTCGTCTATCTCGCCGATGGTCTGGCCGGTGCTCGCCACGACGCGGCGCAGCCCGTCAACGTCGTCGCCAAAGAACTCGACGCGCACGGGCGCCGCCATGCCCGCTCCAAAGATGTCGACGGTGTCTCCGGCGACGCTGTACGTGCCGGGCCCGTCGACCTCGTCGAGCCGCTCGTAGCCGCGTGCGTTGAGCTCCTCGCCCAGCTCCTCGTAGGTAAGCATCTCGCCGCTCGCGCCGTCGACCACGCCGTTTTCGCGCGTGATGAGCAGCGGATTGAAGACCTGCGCCGAGGCGGGGGCGAGCTTTCTGAGCAGGGCGCGTGCCGCCGCGATGACCACGACGGGACGGCCAAGCGACAGCAGGCCGATGGCGCGCGTGCGCGCCCCGACGACCGCCAGGTCGGGCTTTTTCTCCTGCCAGGGCAAATCCATGCGCTCGGGGAGCACGAGCACGTTCTTGCGTCCGATATAGGACGCCACCGCATGCGAGAAGCGCTCAGCCGCCTCGTCGCCGCTCACTACCACCAGGATGGGGCGCGGGTGCCGCGCGTACAGCGAGGCCACGATAAACGGTCTGACCGACGCCACGACGCCGAGCGACACGTCGTCGCCGCCGTCGAGCTTCTCGAGCGCCGGGCGCATGAGTTGGCCGGCGAAGAACTTCTTTTGCAGTTTGTCGATAAGCATGTCGGTGAAGCACCGTACTTTCTACTTGTGGTAGG
>JBJEHP010000351.1:0-4668 GCA_051876145.1 Coriobacteriales bacterium
GTACATCCCCGGCTCCTTCCCGGACCCTCGGGTCCGACTTTTTGTCCGAGGTCCCTTTCACGTGGGATGCGTGGCACTGCCACGTTTCCCGCGCAGGAAACAAGAGAGGGGGCGCAGCATCGCCACGTCCCCTCGAGAAAACCTATGTATTACCGTCTTACTCGCAGCTCAGCTGGCTGCACAAGCTCCTACTCGCGCTCATCGATAACGCGCTTCGACTTCTTGGAAGAACGCGGCAGCAGGCCAATCTCCACGACTTTCACGAGTGGCGTGAAGCCGATATGGCTCTTCACCTCCGCGGCGATCTGCCCTGCCAGCGCGAGGAAGTCCTGGGTGCCGTCGGTCTCGACGTAGATGCGCATGGTGTCGCGCCCCTCGAGGTGCGACAGGCGAATCTGGTACTCGCTCGAGAGCTGCGGGAACAGCTCGAGCACCTCCTCGATCTGCTTGGGGAAGACGTTGACGCCGTGGATCTTCATCATGTCGTCGCTGCGTCCCATGATGTGCCCGATCCGCGGGTGCTCGTTGTGGCCGCACGGGCACTCGCCGGGGACGATGCGGCTCAGATCGTGCGTGCGGAAGCGGATGAGCGGCGCGCCCTCCTTCTGCAGCGTGGTCAGGACGATCTCGCCCGGCTCGCCGTCGGGCACGAGCTCGCCGGTCTTGGGGTCGATGACCTCGAGGTACAGGAAATCGCTCCACACGTGCATGGCATCGCTTTCCTGGCAGCTGATGCCGATGCCGGGGCCGTAGATCTCGGTCAGGCCGTAGATGTCATAGAGCTCGATGCCCAGCAGGTCCTCGATACGCTGGCGCATCTTGTCGCTCCAGCGCTCGGAGCCGATGATGCCCTTCTTGAGCTTGATCTTGTCGCGCAGGCCGCGCTTCTCGATTTCCTCGCCGAGCAGCAGCGCGTAGCTCGAAGTCGCGCACAGCACCGTGGTCTCGAAGTCGATCATCATCTGGATCTGCTTCTCGGTGTTGCCGGGCCCCATGGGCACTGCCATGGCGCCGAGCTTCTCGCAGCCCGCCTGGAAGCCGATTCCCGCAGTCCACAGGCCGTAGCCCGGCGTGATCTGCACGCGGTCTTCCTTGGTGACGCCCGCGTACTCGTAGCAGCGCGCGAACTGCGTCGCCCAGTCGTCGACGTCCTTTTGGGTGTACGGAATCACGACCGGCGTGCCCGTCGTGCCCGACGACGAGTGGATGCGCACGACCTCGCTGGTCGGGACGGCAATCGGGCCGAGCGGATAAGTCGCGCGCAGGTCGGACTTGTCCGTGAAGGGCAGTTTGGCAAAGTCTTCGGGGGTATTGATCGCGTCGATGTCGATGCCCGCGAACTTCTTCGCATACATGCCGTCTTCGACAGCCATCACGCGCTTGAGCTGGTGCTTTATCATCTCGAATTGCTCGTCTGTCATCTTCATGGGATCAATCGCGCCTTTCTTGTAGCGGCTGTTGGTTGCCTGGTCGATGTGGGAATTATAGGACGTTGAGCGCAATTGCCGCGGCAAGCACGGCGACGCAGACGACGACCGCGACGATATCGCGCGCGGAGACGTCGTGCTGGTGATAGGCGCTCGTGGCGCCGCGCAGGCTGAAACCGCGCAGCTCGGCGCCGATGGCGATGGTATCGGTCTTTTTCACGGAGCTCACGAGCAGCGGCACCGTGAGCGGGACCATGAGGGCGAACTTGCGGGCGATGTTGCGGGTGTCGAACTGCACGCCGCGCGCCTTCTGCGCCTCCATGATGCCGCTCATCTCCTCCATGAATAGCGGGATGAAGCGCACCGCCGTGGTAAAGGTGAACGCGTACTTGTAGGGCAGATGGCACTTGCTCACGAGCTCGTTGGTCAGGTCGTTCATGGGCGTCACCATAAATGCGAGCGAAAGCGGCAGCACCATGCACACCACCTTCAAGACGACGAGCACGCCGGACAACAGCCCGTCGCTTGTGATCATGAGCGGGCCGAGCGTGGCGAACACGGTGCCCGTGCGAACGAAGATCACCTGCAGGACGAGCACGATGAGCGCCAGCGAGCCCAGTCCCAAGACGAGCTTCATGCTCTGCCTGAAGACGCCAGCTGTCGAGGAAAGCAACAGCTGTACGACAATTAACGCGAGTACGAACAGGTGGTTGGTGCTCACCGCCGCCGCGATGCAGACGAGAAACGCGCACAGGAACGTGAAGACGGGGTTCATGCGGTGCAGCACGCTCGTGCCCGGGACGTACGAGAATACGGTGTCCATTACTGTGCCTCCTTGAGTGCGGCGATGGCGTCTGCCATGGCGTCCACCTCATATATATGTGCGAGTTGCGGATACGCGGGGGCGAGCTGCTGGGAGAGCTCGCAGATCTGCGGTGGCAGCAGCGATGCGTGCTCGAGCACATCGCGCTGCTCGAAGATGTCGCGCACGGGCCCGTCGGCGATGATGCCGCCTTGCGCCATGACGACGGCGCGGTCGGCAAAGTCGAGGACGACCTCCATGTCGTGGCAGACCATGACGACCGTCGTGCCCGCGCGGTTCATGGCCTTGATGTGCGCCATCATCTCCATGCACTCGCTGTAGTCGAATCCGGTCGTGGGCTCGTCGAGCAGCAGAAGCTCCGGGTCGATGGCAATCAGGCCACCGAGCGCGACCGCCTGGCGCTGCCCTTTCGCGAGGTTGAAGGGGTCGACGTCGCCGTCGAGGTGCAGCAGCTCGAGCACGTGCCCGGTGCGCTCCTCCACGCGCGGGTCGTCTTTGCCGTACAGCGTGCGCAGGCCGAAGGCGATCTCGTCGCGCGTCGTGTTCTGGCAGATCTGCCGGTCGGGGTTTTGGAAGAGGAAGCCGACGTGCCGCGCGATCTCGCTCGTGCGCACCTTAGACGTGTCGAGCCCCGCCACCGTGACCGTGCCCGCGCTGGGCTTGAGCAGCCCGTCGGACAGGCGCAGCGTGGTGGACTTGCCCGTGCCGTTGGGGCCGAGCAGCGCCACAAACTCGCCGCGGCGCACGCTCAGGTTCACGTCGTGCATGACGTCGTGGCCCTTGTAGCCAAAGCTCACGTGCGAGAACTCGAGCATCGGCTCGGCGGGAGAAGCGAAAGCCGTGCAAGGCGCCGTCTTGGGAGCAGCGGGCTGTGGACCCGCAGCTGTCAGCTGCGGCGGAACATCGCGCAGCATCTCTTCGATGAACGCGCGCGCCTCGGGGACGGTCGCCGCCACGCGCGAGCTGCCGATGCCGCGGCGGTGCAGCTCCACCCCGAGCGTTGCCACGCGCGGGCAGTTGATGCCGAGCTCGACCATGCGCTCGGTTTGGGACAGCACCTCGCGCGCGGGGCCGTCGAGCGCGATGTGCCCATGCTCCATCACGACGAGGTGCTTGGCGTATTCGCAGAGCAGCATGACCTTCTGCTCGATGACGATGACGGTGATGCCCTGGCGGTTGAGCTCGGCGAGCAGCTCGAAAATCTGGCGGCTCGACTGCGGGTCGAGCTCTGCAGTGGGCTCGTCGAGGAGCACGATCTGCGGACGCAGCGCGATGATGGCCGCGAGCGCGACCTTCTGCTTCTGCCCGCCCGAAAGCGTCGAGATGCGCCGGTCGCGCAGGTCGCTGATGCCAACGGCCTCGAGCGCCCCGGCGATGCGCGACTCGATCTGGTCGCGCGGGACGCCAAAGTTCTCGAGCCCGTAGAGGACCTCGTGCTCGACGACCGCCGCGACCATCGAGCTGTCGATGTCCTGGCTGACCGTGCCGATGGTGCGCGAGAGGTCCGTGAGCTTGGTCTCGAAGGTGTCGGCGCCATTGACGCGGACCTCGCCGTAGAAGTCGCCGTTGAAGTGGTGCGGGACGACGCCGTTGATGCAGTGCCCCAGCGTCGTCTTGCCCGCGCCGCTCTCGCCGATGATGCCGACGAAGTCTCCGTCTTCGATAGTCAGCGACACCTCGTCGAGCGCCTTTTTGGTGCCGGTGCTGTAGGTGAAGCTCACGTTCTTGATCTCGATCATGATGTCGCCAATCGTGCCGATGCTGACCTGGATGCCCCGGCGCCTAGTCGCGCTTGAGCGCCTTGCGCAGCGGGATGATGAGGATGGCGACGACAATCGCGTTGAACAGCGCCGTCAGGATGACGATCGGACCAAACTGGACGAGCGCCGCCATGGCGTCCATGCTGCGCATAGCCGCAGCGATGGCGGAGAACAGGCCGCCCGAGATGAAGGTCGCGACGAAGGTGCCGATGCCGGCGAGCGCGGTCGACTTGCCGCCCTGCACGGGGATTGCGGCGAGCAGGCCGATGACGATGCCGCCGGCGAGCTCGGATGCGAAGTTCACGAACGGGGTGCCGCACAGTAGCGGGATCTGGCACACGGCTCCGGTGATGAGTCCGATGATCGCGCCGTAGGCAGCGCCCTGGCCATAGCTTTTCGGCCTGATGAGCAGCAGCGCCAGACAGTACGCCGCGATCATGAAGTTGGGCTTGACGCCGCCTTGGAACAGCATGCCCACCACGAGCTTGAGCACGGCGCCCGCCGCGATCAGCACCGCTGCGAGCACGAGGTCGGTGGTCTGGAGACCCTTCTTTTCCTAAACCTGGATCTCACGTTTCTTTGCTACTTCTACCATTGTCCTAGTCCTTTCTCGACTATTGCGCAGCCGTGCCCTTTGCGCGGCTGCTCCCTTAGTTGG
>JBJEHP010000352.1:0-4649 GCA_051876145.1 Coriobacteriales bacterium
CACCTGAGTTAAGCATTGCCCCTCAGGAGTTCTGCGGAGCTTCGACAGGAGTCGCCACCTCGATGCGCGGGTGTCGCCGCATCGGATTCGCGCTGGTCCATATGCCCAGGACATGTCAAGAATCTTTACCGCCCCTGGTCGGCGAGCAACGTTTCGAGCATGCGCTCCCCAGCCCTGGCCAACAGCTACATGCCCCTTCGGTACACGGCTCTTGGGCGATTTACGTCCAGGGCAAAGATAGCAGCGCCTGCCATTACGTGTAATTCCTAAAGGCGGCAATGTTTTGACGGTTTATATAGGAGGGCGACCGTGCCATACCAACCGCCATTCCAGCACAACAATCGCGTCGATGTCCTGTACATGGAAATCGCAGAGCTGGTCGGCATGCTGGCGCCGGAAGCTCCCCCGGCGAAACCCCGACTCTGCACCGCGAGCTCAGAATCACGACTGCGACCGTCAGGTAAAACAACCCGTGTACCAGCCTCGATGCAGCCTGTAGTCAGACTTTTACTTGTTTGATAGTAGTCTGGTCAATTGTGCTTTACGTTGTAAGTCATTAGAATACTGTTGTCTTACGTTAGGAGCATATTATGGCATCTGTAACTGTCAGAGTTGATGAAGAGACCAAAAAGGAGGCCTCGAGAATCGTCGAGGATTTCGGGTTCGACCTGTCTTCCGTCACCCGAGCCTTCTACCGACAAATCGTGCGAGAGAATCGCATCCCCCTGAATCTCTCGTACGAGGAGCCAAATCAGGATTCTCTCGAGTCGATTCGCGAGGCCGACGCGATAATCGCTAAAGGAGGACCCGGCTACAAATCGGCAGAGGGGATGTTTCGTGCCATGGGGGTATAGATGCTCGAAGTCGACTATACCTCGCGGTTCGAACGCGACGGAGCGGGTAGCAACACCTGCAAAAGCGGCAACTATCCGCAACGCTTCGGTACCCGACAGAGTTATAGGCCAGGGACGGCTTCTCGGCACGTAGATGGTGGTAGAGTATTGGTGGAGACAAATACAAACTCACTGATTGTGGAACTTGCCAGCCCCCTCCTCAAAGCATCATGGGGATCGGCGAGGTCAAAAAGACAGGCAATCGGTTCCACCAGGGGAGCATTGCACGATGAAGAAGCAGAAAACTATCGCAAAGGCCGTCAAAACAGGCCTGGCAGCGACACTCGCCGCATCCATGTTGGCGGTGTGTCTGCCGCACCAGTATGCCTTGGCTGCTTCGATATCCGTCGACGGGAGCTCGTCCGATTGGTCGGGCATCTCAACCGAGGCGGGCACCACAGGGCAAGTAAGCAAGTGGAGCGCCACGGCCGACAAATCAAACGTCTACCTCCTCGTCACGGGTCCCAAGGATTCGCAGTGGGGCGTCAGCTCTGCTGGTGACTTCACCTTTAGCACCGCATCGGGCACAGTGACCGTCAAGCCCAACGCCTACGGATCGCCGACAGACGCCAACTGGGGCACTATCGCGGGATCGAACTGGTCGTGTGCTAACAACGAGGACGGCTACGTGTACGAGTGCGCCATCCCCCTGAGCTTCTTCTCGGCAGCGCCCCAGAGAATCTCCTACTGCGGCTCGAGCGTCGCGCTCAAAACAGCATCTGATTCGAGTGGAAAGAACACCTCCTCTACCGACAAGGCCACGCAAGGCGCCTCGGGAAAGACCTCCGACGCGCCCGGCTCGACAAAGCCGAGCGGTAACACGGTGACGGGCAACATCACCGTCGACGGAGCATCTGCGGATTGGGGCGGCGTGCCCGCGCAGACAGCGACCACTGCCACCAACGGCATCGACTCGTGGAAGGTCGCCCGCGATGCGAACGGCAACGTGTACCTCCTCGGGCAGGGCACGGCAACGAGCCAATGGGACAGCAACTACCAGTGGACAAACGTCGGCATCCTCAAAGGGGGCTCCACTATCAACAACCCCCAGCTGGCCGGGCTGCAGTGGAACGGCGGCTCGTTTGCCTCCGTCAACGAGGCCAATGGGAACACCGCCGGCCCCTTCACGGCAGAAGCGATGATCCCCGCCAGCATGCTCAGCAGCGCGGATGCCATCTCGTTTTTGGGCACGACCGTCAAGCTGTCAGAGATCCCGCTGCTCGACGGCACCAATTACGTCCCCAGCGACAAGCCGTCCGCCTACAACGGCATCACCATAGACGGGTCGTTCGACGATTGGGCCGCCGTCTCCAAGACGGACGCGTCCTGCCCCAACTCGGCACACCCCAACTGCCTGTCGAGCACCGCCATGGTCTTTGACGGCGACAACATCTACATCTACATCAAGGAAGGTGCAGGCGGAAGCGCAGCAGGCGCCGGCAGCCACGGCAACGGCCTGTACGCCATCACCACCGACCTGGGCCGTACGCTCACCTTCCAGCTCAACAACGACGGCACGGTCTCCGTGAACGCGCCCGAAGCGGCCACGGCATCGCACGTGGGGTCACAGTGGGAGATCTGCATCCCCGCCTCCGACCTGCCCAACTACCTCGAGACCATCAACTTTGGCCTGTATCAGGAAGACCCGTTTATCACGGGCGTGTCCAACCTCAACGGCAAGGGCTCGGGTGGCAGCTTCTCGGGCATCACCATCGATGGTCAGTATTCCGACTGGGCCTACTACCCGCATAACACAATCGAGTACGCCACCGCCGGCACCCAGAGCAACAGGGTAGATTCCGAAGCTGCGCTGTGGGCTGACAACTCGACTCTGTACGGGCACGTGGAGACCGCCATGCCGGCCCACCTCGGGTCCGAGGGAGGCGACTTCCTCGCGGCGGTGAGCATCGCCTTCAACGGCGACCGCGACTACAAGCAGACCCCCTCCGACGGGAATTTCTACCCCAAGTTCTACACGGTAGACGACCAGGGCAACATCACCGTCCTCAACGAAGGCTCGCGCCTGCCCCAAGGCACCAGCACCGTCTACATCGCCGACACCCGCACCGACTTCTCGTCGCGCAACTACAACGATCTTCGCGATGACGAGAAGTTTGGCAAGATGATCGTCACCGTGTCGGGCGACAAGATGGAGGCCGAATTCGACCTCGACCTCAACAAGGTGGGAGCCTACATCGGCCAGGACCCCAACTCGCTCAAGACCATCGAGATTCAGTGGGGACGCCTGGGGCAGCAGTGGACGAGCATCTCGGGTACCTCCACCGCTCCGTTTGCGGGCGTTGGCCTGTGCTGCGCCGCAGTTGCCGGCACGCTGCTGTACCGCCGCCGCAAGAACGGCGCCAGCGCTGCTCCGGCAGAAGGCCTTGCCGCCATCGGCGGTGCTTCAGGCGGAAACGACCCGCAGGACAGGCGGTAGCTGCACGCCCATGGTCGCTCAAGCTTTCCTGTTTATCATCTGCACGGCGGCGTGGCTTTTCGTGCTGCGCGTACTCAAGAACGCCGACCTGCACTTTTGGCACTTCCTGGTAGGCGCGGTGGGTCTCTTTGTCCTGGGCATGGTCTTCGTGCGCCCCTGGGCAACCATGCCCCTGGCTCAGGTGGTCAACGCCCTGGCTGGCATCGTGGGCAGCATCACCGATACCTTTACCTCGTACTTCCGCTACGCGGTGCTCTTTGTCCCCGCGGGCGACTCGTCCATCACGCTGCAGGTTGACATGGAGTGCTCGGGCATCATCGAGACCATGGCGTTCATCTCGCTTCTGGCCTTCTTCGACGTCTACAAACGCCCCGAGAAGATCATTGTGGGCATCATTGGCGTGGCCGTCATCATGCTGGCCAACGTGCTGCGCATCATCCTCATCTGCGAGATCGTGCACTTCTTCGGAATCGGGGCTTTCAGCGTGGCGCACACCTACATCGGGCGCATCTTCTTCTACGTCATCACGGTGCTGCTCTACTTCTACGTGTTCACAAAACCGCAGGTCATATCGATGAAGGTGGGAGGCTTCCTGTATGGTGACAGCTCAAAGTCTGCTTAACTCCTTCGTCTTCTGGTCGGCTTGGATCATCATCCCCGTCATCGTAGAGATCATTCCCTCGATAGCCAGCGTGTTCGTGCTCATCAAGCGGCGCCTCAAGGGCAGGGACGCCAACGTCGAGCTGTCCTACGCGCCCGACATATCGCTGGTCATCCCCATCTACAACTCGGCGGACTCGCTCGAGGCATGCCTGGCGTCGGTCGACAAGAGCACCTATCCCAACGAGCGCATCGAGATCTTCCTGGTGGACAACGGCAGCACGGACAACAGCTTTGAGGTGTATTCCCGCTGCCAGGAGCGCTTCTCCGACATCCATATGCAGTGGATGAGTTCTGACCAGGGCAAGTCGAAGGCCCTCAACCAGGCCCTGTACAGCTCGCGCGGCCAGTACATCATCAACATCGACTCTGACGGCGTACTCGACGAGCATGCCCTGGAAAACCTCGTGAGCCGCTTCGAGAGCGCTAACGACCTGAACTGCATGACCGGGGCTATACTCACCCGCCCAGATAAGGTCATGGCGTACAAGAACCCGGGCGCACGGCTCTTCAGACGGCTCGAGTTCATGGAGTACGCGCAGGCGTTTTTAGCCGGGCGCAGCTATGCCAGCGAGATAAACGCGGTCTACACGCTCTCCGGTGCCTTCTCGGCGTTTCGCAAGTCGGCCATCTTGGGGTCGCGCATGTACAACACGGCC